>NZ_JACJDY010000017.1:0-101833 GCF_014163785.1 Pseudoalteromonas sp. SR43-7
CCCAGATAAACCCGATTCACCTGATGACCCAAAACCAACACCTGACCCAGATGCACCTAAACCACCAGATGATGCAGATGATACTGATAAAGATAATTCTTTAGATGGCATTAACCAGATTAATGATAATTTAAAAGTCATTAACGATAATATGAATATTGGTATTGAGTCACATACAGAACGCTTAGATAGAATGGCTAAGGAAACCCAAAATTCAAATGAATTATTATCTACCATAAAATCTAATACTTTAAATACTTACAAAGGTACTAAAGAAGCAACTGATGTAATACGCGACCAAATAAAGGAAACAACAAAAGTTACTACGGCTGTCGGTACTGCTACAACGGAGATAAAAAAAGGCAATACAGAAAGCACTAAACAAACAACCCTTTTAGAAGGTATTAAAGAAAATACAAAAACAGAATCTATATCAATTACTTCTTCACGTAAGAAAGGCGGGCTTAATGATATTTTTTCTGCTGACGAACTTGCTCAAGTAACTGCTGAAATAGAAACTAAAAAAACTGAATTAACTGATTATATAGAAACAATAAAATCAGAATCTGAATCAATTTTAGATTTAGATCCGAATATCTCAGGTTCTTATACTGACCACAAAGAAATAATTAAAGGTGTTGAGGTTGATTTGGGTATTGGTAGGTTTTCTAATTTTTATCAGATGATAGCCCCAGCTATTATTTTAATAGCATCGATTTCAGCTCTTTTTATAATATTAGGCGGTAACAAGGAATGATAAAAAAAACTATATTTTTAATTTTGCTTTTTTCACCGTTTTTCTTAATGGCCACTGCAACAGCTTCCACTCTTACTGGTGCCCAAGGTGCTGCAACAACTGCGGGAAATTTCATATCTGACTTTTGGGATTTCTTTGATAATGACGTTCCTAATTTTTTTGAAAGAGCTTTATCTTATGTATTTGAGAAAATTGTTTTGTTTAAAATCACAGCACAAATTGAATCACTGAAATTAGCTTGGTCTATATCAAAAAATATTATTGAAAGTTTTCAAGTAGGTTCAAAAATCGCAAGTGCTGCAAGTGGTTTACCACAAGACGTAAAAGCCGCCTTAGTAGATTTACGTTTATTTGATGGTTTAAATATTATCGTTCAAGCATTTATAGCTCGTTATGTAATGAGGTTCTTTTAATGTCTAGTTCAATTTTTCATGGTGCCCCAGGTTCTTTTAAATCTGCTAGTGCAACTTGGTTTGAGGTTTTACCAGCTCTAAGGAAAGGCCGTTTAGTTGTTACTAATATTGAGGGTATTTTACCTTTAGATGAAATTGAAACTGAGTTACAAGAAACTTTCCCTGAGAGCGCTCAGCTTTGGCGTTTATCTTCTCAGAACGAGGAAGGCCAATCACTTTGGCGTAATTGGTATCACTGGATGCCAACAGGCGCTTTAGTTTTAATTGATGAGGTTCAAGACGTTTACCCAACTGAATCCACTTTTAAACCTGAATCTTGTAATTATAAACATGTTGATAATTACAAAGATTTGATACCCGAGCATTGGTATAAATATCATTATGAACAATTAGAAAAGTTTAAACCTGAAAATTTAACTAGTGGCGATACTGACGATTTAGGAAGGGAGTTATTCAACGAACATGGCTACATTATATACCCCAAGACACTCAAAGAGTGCTACATGCGACACAGAAAATACAACTGGGATATTATCGTCTGTACTCCCGACATTACCAGTGTTCACAAATACATTAGAAACGTCAGCCAATACGCATATTCACACAAATATTTTGATGGGCTCGCAGGAATCCCTTATTACTACAGAAGGCCGAGAATCTTCGACCACAACCCAAAGCTTGACGGAAAAACCCCGACCAAAGCAAATACAATCACTTGGAAAAAAATCCCAGTTGAAGTACACAAGTGTTACAAATCAACAGCGACCGGAGGTATTACAAAAGGACAAGGTAAGAATTTCATTTACACTCCTATTTTTGCCTTTCCGCTTCTTGCTATCATTTTGTGCATATCTTATTGGTTATGGTATTTTACCGATAGTGAAACCGTTACTAATAATGATGAAAAGCCCAATGCAGAAATTGTGGAAGGTGTTAAAAAGGGTTCTAGTGTTACTGGCCCTAATGCTTCTATTCAGATTTCTAATGTTAACCCTGATTTTGTAGAGTTACCTTATGGTGCAACTGATATTTTCGTCACTGGTATACAGATAGTAAAACGAACTGATAGAACTCATAGGGAATATGTTTTTGAATTTATTACTGAAAAGTTTGGGGTTTTTAGTATTGATTCTTACGAGCTTGCGGGTATGGGTTTTACTATTCAATATTTTAGTTCTTGTAATGTTCTTATAAAAAATAAAGAAATATCTTATAGGGCACTATGTAGCCCTAACCCTTATGAACAACCAAAATCTGAATCTAATAAAAATTCTTTAGAGGTTGATACTTTATTCACATCGTTATAATAAAAATAAGCCGCCAAGCGAAGCCTGAGCGTAGCGGCTTATTTTATTAATAACCTTATAATCTTTGTGGTTACGTAATAATTTATTGCAATTATTACGTACCACTGGATAGCTTACCTTAGGAACTTATGAAACTTGTTTCATGGAAGGCCACAAACTAATGCTATTATTCCCAAAATGCTCGCTGGCCGAATCCAAGCGAAGCGCAAACCAGCTATTTAGTCTCTCAAAACCCGCGCTTGCGCCATTGATAAACCAATACGGAATTTCGAGTAATGATAATGCCAAGAAAAACACCCCTCCCCCCATATACTAATAGGGGGGGAGCGAAAATTAACACCTATGCCGATTTTGCATTGAGATTTTTTTAAAAGGAGTAAAAATCACAATGTTTAAATCAGAATTTCATAAGCAGTTTCTTTCTTTGTTTGGCTATGATTACGCAAAAGGTGCTAAAGAACTTGGTGTTAGTGAGAGGCAAGTAAGGCGCTACATAAAAGCGGGTAAAGCAAGTTTACCTGTAGAAAAATTAACAGCTATTATTTATCGGGGTTATTTACCTGCAACAGGTGCATGGGCAGACTGTAAAATTTCCGTAGATGATCATACAATGAGTACACCTTGGGGGAAGGTTAATCCCTCTGATGTTCAGTTAGTCCAACGCTATAAATGGTCTGCTAGAAAATCAGAATCTATGTACAAAATACTTAAAGAAAATCATAAAACTCAAGATGTATACTTATCAAATTTGCAGGACCAGTTGTTAGCAATTATTGGAGAGATAGCACATAGAACAGGTAGTTAACTGTCTATTCTTCATCTTCTAATACACTGTGTTCTGTAACTTAAACTAAATTTTTAAGGAACAAAAATGAAAGAACCAATCGTAATAGGTAAGTTTTCTATATCAGATCCAAAATTTAAATTTATTTCTTCTGGTATAATTGAAGACTTTAATCAAGCTCCTCAAATCGAAGGTAAACAATTAGAATCAATCAAAGTTGTGTGTTCATCGCATACACCACCTCATTTATTTACAGCCTATTTGAATAAAAATTTAGAACCATCAGCAGGTGGCTTTTATTATATAACCTGTAATGATGAGGATTGTGGTAACGCAGAAAATTTCTCTATTAAAGATATTTGTTAATTAACAATTATTAACTTGATAGGAACATATAAAGGGGCTTTTGCCCTTTTTACACACTTATAAACTCGTAGTCTCGTTTACAAAAAAAATTACTGGCTATTGTTTTCTAACTTTCAATATAACAGGGATTTAATAATGAAATATAGTAAGCTCCCCTCTGATAATGTACCGCTCAATTTATCTTTAATTTTGTCAATATTAATTGATATAATTATTTTACTATTTTCAAAAAACATCCCTAATCTATTCATTTGGGGTGATGAATTTGAAAAATTATTATTTAATTTATCTTTAGCTGTTATTTCTAGTTATATATTTTATGTAATTGTTGTCCATAGTAAAATTAAAAAAGATTCTGAAAACATTAATATATTTCTAGCTAAATTGACGATTAACCTTCTAAATTCTTATGAGTTCTTCATTGATTCAATAAAAGACAATGCAAATATAAAGTCTAATAATATAGACATTACAGTAGATGATATGAAAAAAATTTGTTCTGCTTTAGTTCTAAAGGAGCTGACGGATATTTGCCTCGATTTAAACATATCAAGCAGAATGAATTGGCAACAATTTGTTTATTTGTTTTTATCTAAGCAACAAAAAGATGCTCATGATATATATGTTTTAATGCCTTTTTTGGATAGTGTCTATATTAAGTTATTATCTGATTTCACCACTAACGCTTTATTCGATAAACTTCAAATTTTTGAACCAAATACATCTATTATTACCAATGAAAATTTTTCTAATTTCCATACCGAATTTTATGAATTGCATAGCTCATATGTTTCATTAAAAGAATATTATAGTATTAATTTATTACCCTAGCTTTCACAACAAAGACATTATCATTTATCAAATGTAGTAACCAAACTGTCAAACGTAAGAATCTAGTTAACTTATTAAAATAAAAGGGCTTTTCGCCCTTTTCTTATTTACTACATACCGTAATTTATGGGTTGTTATATACTAGCCTTTCTCTGGCTAAAACAAATTCATTAACTTCATTATTAAAATTAGTTCATAGATAAATAGTACTGCTATCTATCTTAAAATCGACTAGTTTAAAATTTTCAGCTTTTCTAATGCAGAGGCTCTTATCTTTTAGTGAGATACTGAATACTTTGTTATCAATTACTTCGATGTACTTATACTTTTCATTTTTAGTTGAGGTACAAATACCCTTTTCAAAAACGACATACTTCCCAGATGCTCTATCATTCAATATTTCATCCGACTTTAAAGTACCTCCAAAGAAAAAAACTGTTGGTAGAAATACCGCTGTAAACAACCCTATGTGAGGTAAGGTTTTTATATTCGTCTTTCTAAGATTCAACATTACAACAATATAAACTAGACATGATATAAACGGATATATTCCTTTCAACTTTTCATAGCCGCTTGCTGTAGTACCTTGTTTAATCATGATGAATATTATTAATGATGTATTTATAATAAAAATTATAGCTACAATAGAGTTTATTACTCTTTGTATTTTATTAGGGCCTTTTTCTAATCTTGTATTTTCCGTAATTGAATTACTACCTGCCGCTGTGCCTAAAAACAAAAGAAATATAAATACTGCAGGTAGCGCTGGGTATACGGTATTTTTTGCTATTTCAGTCAGTGTTATATAGGATAAAATATTTATATCAAATTTGAGCCAAAATCCCCATTGATATGAGATTGAACAGAATATTACATAAAAATATAAAATGGCTGTGATTGTTATTTTATTTTTTTCGATCATTACAGGATAACTCTTCAATTTATTATTTCCTATTATCGCAATAGTCTATATCTAGAACATTTTCTCTTACAGTTAATTTTTTATCAAACGCCTCGGCTAACTTTTCAGTTTCACTAAGCACGGTGTTCCAATATTTAATACGCGTATCTGCATCAAGATCGGTAAAGTCGTTTCTGTCTGGGATTTTTCCGTACGGTAAGCTTGCTACAAATTCTTTTGATGGAGTAATCATTACCACGTTGTCGTAATTAAGTGGTGACACTTTACGTTTTAAATTTTTATCGAACCACCCTGCTTTTGGCTCGCTATTAAAATGCGGATATAAAATAAGTCCTGGATTATTAATTTTTAAATCAAAGTGGTAGTCAATTATTCCGCCGTCGCGATATATTCCTTGCGGCGAGCCTGCAATATTTTTTATGCCTTGCATAACAAGTGGTATTGAACCCGATGCAAGTAATGCATCTTTTAAATTATTTTGAGTAAGCGCTATGTTTTGCGTTTTAAAATTGTAGCTGTCGGTAATTGATAAGTCACTTGTTGCTGGGCCAAATATAAAACGCTCATATTGCGAGCCTAATAATTTTCGGTTAACGCGGTTTAACATATAACTTTTTGATAAACCCATTAACTGTATTAATTTATTTTCGCTGGCGATAAAGCCATTCGATTTTGCTACTATAAAGTGCGCTTTAAATGTTGGGTTATTTATAATTTCGGTTACGCCGTTATCGCCAAAAACATCTTCAAGTAATGCGCGCGCTTTTATTGTTATTTCACTAGGTGTTGGTTTATTACTTGAATACCTAGTTTGCGAATACGATTTTGCTAAGCGCTCAATCGCAGCAACAGGATCGTTTTGTGCAAAACACGCAGAGCGAAAAGCGCCAGCAGATGATCCAATTAAATTAAGTGGTTGGGTACGATTTTTAAAAAATTCACCAAAAATATACTTATCCAACCCAAATAAAGTAAACCATTTAGGGCCGCCACTTGCACCTAAAAAAGAGGTGAAAAGTTCAGGTTTAAAGCCCTGTTCGTTAATAATTTTAGCCGCTGTTTTCCCTGCGTGAATCTCGATCATCTAAAAAATTGTGCCTTTTATTTTGATTGCTTTAGTTATTTTACAACACTGAAAGTGAATACTTATGCAAAACAAAAAGCGATTTTATGTTGCCATAAAACCGCTTTTTGTAGTTAAGTGTGCTTAAAATACGTGAGTTAGTCCCAAATGCCGTCTTCGCATTTGCCCTGTACTTTTACATCTTTTACTTTAAATTCGGGCTCTAAACCTTTGTCTCTTTGTGCGTGGTAATCGCTCGTGACAGACAAAATAGTCGGCGTTAACAGTATAATAGCGATAACGTTAACCACTGTCATTAACCCTAAGGCAATATCGGCTAAATCCCAGACTTCTTTTAATGTGGCCGACGCGCCCCACAACATCATTGATAAATAAAGCAAAGTGTAAATGCCGCGCCCTACTTTGTTGTCGAGCTTAAAGAGGTGCAAGTTACTCTCTGCATAGGCGTAGTTTGCCACCACCGATGTAAAAGCAAATAAGGTTATAGCGGCTGCTACAAAGTAAACACCACCTTGTGCTAAGTGAGCAGTCATCGCGCTTTGTGTTAAACGAATGCCTTCCATTTCACCGCTTATGTCTATATCGGCTAATAAAATGATCACCGCGGTACAGCTACACAGTACGATTGTATCGAAAAATACGCCTAGCATTTGTATGTAACCTTGCGTTACAGGGTGATTAGGAATTGGGCTGGCACTTGCTGAAGCATGCGGCACACTACCTGCACCGGCCTCATTAGAATATAAACCACGTTGAATACCGTTTTTAATGGCAGCGCCCATTGCACCGGCGCCTGCTTCTTGTAAACCAAACGCTGATAAAAATATATCTTTAAGCATGGCGGGTACTTGCGTGAAATTTATAATCGTAATAATTACCGCCGCAAGTACAAACACAATGCCCATTATTGGCACAACACGCTCTGCAAATCGGGCAATTGCTTTAAAGCCACCGAGTATAATTGAGCCTGCTAATACGGTAATAACCAGGCCTGAATAAAATGTAGGAACTTCAAACGCGTAGTTAAGTGCGTCGGTAATTGTGTTAGTTTGCATTGCGCTAAACGTAAATCCGTAACCTAAAAACAAACACGCGGCAAACACAATGGCAAACGCCCGGCTACCCAAACCTTGTTGAATATAATACGCAGGGCCGCCTCTAAACTCGCCGCCACTATCACGCACTTTATATACTTGCCCAAGTACACTTTCGGCAAAGCCTGTAGCCATACCCAATATGGCTATAACCCACATCCAAAATATAGCGCCGCTGCCGCCAAGTGAAATTGCAACCGCCACACCGGCTAAATTACCGGTACCTACTCGTGCACAAAGCCCTGTACACAACGCTTGGAATGAGGAAATGTCGTCTTTTTTACATTTGCTACTGCCTTTTAAAAGGCTAAACATATGTTTAAATTTAAGTATTTGAATTGCTTTTAGTCGTACTGAAAACCATATACCTGTAAACAAGAGTATATAAATAAGTACTTGCCCTTCTCCCCATAAAAGGTTGTTTACGCTTTTGACGACGGTATCGAACATTGCTAATTCCTTCTTATATTTTTTATATTAATACCCTTTTTGGGTATAACGGCATTTGCTTGCGACATCGACTAAAAATTTAATGCAAATAAGGCAGCTAAGCTGCCTTAAAAATATACATTATTTATTTTGCAAATGAACTCCTGCAATCATGCACCTAACTGAGCCACCAGCCGACTCAATAGTTGGTATTGGTAATGGCACAAGCTTAGCCGTTTTTTGTATAACTGTTATTTGTGCCGGTGTAATTGCATTAAACGCAGTTTGCGATAACGCTAAAATACGACCATTTTTACCCTGTAGCTCAATAGCATTGCCACAAAAGTTATTAATTTGCTCAAGCGTTAAATCGATAACTTGATGATGGCTTTTCAAAAAATGTTTAGCTAACTGCGCACGTTGATTAATTGGCACCATATTTAAACTGATCATTACAAATTTTGTAGCGATACACATTAAAACATTAGTGTGATAAACCGCAGTTCCCTGTTCGTCATATGCGTTAAACACTATGGGTGATAGTTTTAATTGCTCACATATTGTATTAACCACCGACTTTGTAGTTCTTTTTGATTCTACCGCGTAAGCGAGTTTATTTTGATGATCGATAACCAGTGAACCAGTGCCTTCAAGAAATGAATTTTCTTTCGATAAAAATGAATAATCAGTCACTGAAGACACTTTATAGTGATCCGTTAAAAAATCAATAATATCTTTTCGATATTCTAACCTTCTGTTTTCTACAAACATTGGATAGATTATTAATTGGCCACTTTGATGAGTTGAAAACCAATTGTTAGGAAAAACTGAATCGGGAGTGTGTGTTTGCTCATCTTCAAAAAGGTGAACTGTTACCCCTTCATTTTTTAATATTTGTACGGCATTAGTCACTTCTTTAAATGCTTGTTCACTTTGGTTTTGTGCTAAGCATTCACTTTGAAATGCGTTATCGAGCATTGTGTGTGGGTTAGATGTAAAGTGATGCGGTCTTAGCATCACTACAGCTCTGGGGGCTTGGTTTACTTCGCTCATGCCACGTGCTCTTTTACTAATGGTTGATCACTAAGCACTGAAAATAAATTACGAGGGTCCGCTTGTTGTGTAATTAAATCAAGCAAAGCAAACTCGCCCGTTTTAATTAACTCATCGCGTATAAATACCAGTGCTGTAAAGTCTTCGCTCGCAAAGCCAACGCCGTCAAAAATGGTTAATTCATCTTGGCTAGTACGACCAAGCGACTGCTTATTAATAACTTTATGAAACTCAGTTACTGTAAAGCCTGGACTCATTTGTTGAATTTCGCCCTCTATTCGAGTTTGCGGCTCGTACTCAACAAATACATTAGCACGCTCAAGCAATCTAGCATCTAACTCTGTTTTACCTGGGCAATCACCACCTATGGCATTAATGTGCACACCTTGTGGGATCATGTCGTTTGTTAAAATAGTGGCGTTAGTTTTATCAGCAGTACAGGTAGTGATAATATCAGCCCCTTTTACTGCCTCTTGTACACTATTACAAATAGCCACGTTTAATCCGCATGCACTTAAATTAGCAAATGCTTTTTTAGAGGCGCTTTTATCTATATCGTATAAACGAATATGCGTAATACCTAGTACCGCTTTAAAAGCGAGTGCCTGAAACTCTGATTGAGCGCCATTGCCTATTAAAGTAAGGGTTGTTGAGTTTTTAGGTGCTAAATATTTAGCTACCATTGCAGAAGTTGCGGCTGTACGTAGTGCTGTTAGTAAACACATTTCGCTTATCATAACCGGATAGCCACTATCTACATCGGCTAAAATACCAAATGCAGCGACTGTTTGAAGTTCTCTAAAGGTGTTTTTTGGGTGACCATTTACATATTTACAGCTGAACATTTGGCCATCACTCACTGGCATTAGCTCTATTACACCCTCTGGTGAGTGTGCTGCATAGCGAGGTGACTTATCAAACTCCGTCCAACGGGCAAAGTCGGTTTCTAATTTATGTGTTAGATCTAGCAAAACGTTTTCGACCCCTAAGCTATTTATATGCTTAGCCATTGCCTGAACGCTAATAAATGGAACGCCTTGTTTTGGCTGTGCTATAAAATGACTCATGTTAAAACCTCTTGAATAAATGTATTAGTTAATTTAAAACAAGTTTAGCGAGGCTTCGTGCTATTTAATACGGTAATTAATTACACAAATAGTACTAATTTTTATCATTTTGCTATGCAGTTATGTGCAATTTATGTATTTTGGTCAGTAACTTCTTTTAAAGGTTTGATTTATGACTCCCTATATTTATGACTCTCTTGATAATGCTTTAATAGCAGAATTACGAAAAGACGGCCGCGCTTCTATTTCAGCTTTAGCCGGATCTTTAAATGTATCACGCGGGACAGTGCAAAATAGATTAGATAGATTAGTTAACTCAGGCGCTATATTAGGGTTTACTGTACGCGTTCACGAACACATAGAAACAGAAGCCGTGCGCGCAATTATGATGATAGAAGTCGTTGGTAAATCTACCTCACAAGTAATTAAAACAATGCGCGGAATACCCGAGCTTATAAAATTACATACCACTAATGGTGCATGGGATTTAGTTGCAGAACTACAAGCTGCAAATTTAAGTGAGTTTGATGGAGTGCTAAGGCAAGTACGTGAAATTGACGGTATTTTAAATAGTGAAACAAGCATATTACTTTCATCAACTTAAGTTATTTTTAATATTTCAATTTAAAAATTTTGGAATGAATAATACTGCAACTTCAAGTTCCAGTATTATTCATGATTTGGGTATCCGATTGGCTTAATTGTAACGATACTCGCTTTGTGAGTAGTTATGCGTATTGCTGATCTCAAATTGGCTTTGCTTCGCTAAATAAGACCGACCTGCAGCCAAGCCTAATTTATGATCAAAACGTAAATCGTTATTTGAACTACCTAATAATTTGCTATGCAGTTTTTCGTCTGCAAAAATTTGTATTATTTCCACATCACTTGGTGGATTTGCAATAAACTCAAGCTCATCTAAATACGCTTTTTCGTGCTGTATTAAGTAGTCCAATGTTTTTGGACAATAGCCTGATGCTATAGCAAATGCTCTTAGCTTTTGTACCCATGCAGATTGCGCTTGAAAATTAGCGTCAACCGTTCTTATTACAACAATTTTACGAGCGCCTCGGTTGTAAGCTTCACGCACTGGTAATGGAGCGGCTAAACCACCGTCTAGATAAAAATCGTTCTGTGCTTGTTCTTCAACAAGATGTGTTTCATTCGCTGCTTTTGCGTTTAACCAAGGTGTTAACTTTACACCTTGTTTGTATAAAAACGGGAGTGCGCTAGAAGCCTTTAACAAATCACGCCATTGACCGCTATCACCTGTAGGCGATAAGTAATAAGCTTTTCTGTCTCGTGCATTTGTGGCTGTTATAAGTAGTTCACGCTCACCTAAACTAGTTTTCGCTGTTTTGAAATCTATAGCTCTGTTTACTTCAGTGGTTTTGTCAAAGTACCAATCTAGATCAACTATATGCTTACCCACTAATCCGCGACCAAGCTGAAAAAAACGCTTATTACGCGAAAGTCCTCTAATCAGGCGTTTAGCGTAGCCTTTTTGACGCGCTAAGTAGCTAGTTAAGTTTTGTGAACCCGCTGAAGTACCAATGAATAAATCAAAAGGGTCATAGCTTTGCTCTAACCACGCATCAAGTACGCCAGCTGTGAATATCCCTCGCTGCCCGCCACCTTCAGCAATCAGAGCAACTTTTGGCTGCGCTGTTTTGTTAACTGAATTAGCTGTTGCGGTGTTTAGAGAGTTCACGGTGTACCTGCCTTTAATTTTATGATGTCTGGTTTAATAGCTACATTATAAAAAACAAAAGTGATATCTTAAAATTGATTGTTTAAATCAGTTCAATTGAAAAAACAGAACGGTATATAAAGCAAAATATGTACTAAAAATAGCAATCAAATTTACTTCGAATATTTAAATAACAAATACAGACATCACTTAAAGTTAATAAAATGAGTTAAAAAAATTTAACTTTTGATGATGTCTGTATATTAACAAGCCCAGAGTGTACGCTTGCTTAACTAACTATATTTTAGTGTTTTATTTCCATTAAAATTTCGAGTGCACGGTGGCGTTTTTCACTATCAAACACATCATTCGTAAATATAAACTCATCAACTTCTAGCTGTTTAGCTATCATCTCTAACTTGTGTTTAATACTTACATGTCCGCCTACTACGCTTAGACTTAAAAAGTTCTCTACATGAGCGCGCTCTTGTTCGCTCCATAACCCGTCCATGCTTTCAACAGGTGGTTTTAGCCACAGCTCATTACCGCGTATAAGTTCGAGTACACGTTGCTTAGAAGTAGTCGACAAGTATTGCGCTTCATCGTCGGTGTCTGCTGCCACTAAAGGCAGTGCAAGCATTACGTATGGCTTATCAAGTACGCTTGATGCTTTAAATTCGCGCTTATACAACGCTATTGCATCGTGTACAAAGCGCGGTGCAAAATGCCCTGCAAATACGTACGGTAACCCTTTTTGCGCCGCTAGTTGCGCGCTAAATAAACTCGAGCCTAATAACCAAATCGGAACGTTTGTGTCCTCCCCCGGTATAGCACGTATAGGATGCGTACCATTGTAAGGACCTAACAATGTTTGCAGCTCAGTTACTTCACCTGGGAAGTTTTCTGCACGGCTCATATCGTTATTTAGTGCAAGACTCGTTACAGGGTCGCTACCTGGGGCACGCCCGAGTCCTAAATCTATTCGCCCTGGATATAAGCTCTCTAATGTACCAAATTGTTCAGCAACAACTAATGGGGAGTGGTTAGGCAGCATAATACCGCCCGACCCAACGCGTATCTTTTTGGTATTACCTGCAATGTGACCAACCAAAATTGAAGTGGCCGCACAAATTATACCTGGCATATTATGATGCTCAGCAAGCCAAAAACGGTTAAAGCCAAGCTCATCTGCACGTTGAGCGTATTTAGTACTTTTATGAAGAGTGTTAGTTACGCTGTCCCCTTTGATCATGGGGGCAAGTTCTAATAACGAAAAAGGAATGGAATTTAACAAAATAGCAGCTCCTAAAAATGCATGCTAACAATGTATTACATCATTAGCATAAAACACTTAAATGGGTCTGCTATTAGATCAATTCAAGTTACGCAGTGGTATTAGAGCAAAATAGGTATATGTTATTTTGCTCTAAGGTATTCAAGCAAGCTGTGCATCACGTTGGCGCAGCTTTTTATAGCCTTCTGAATCCACGCCTTTTTTCCAATACCCTGAGGAAACAATATTACCGCGTGGTATATTAAATTGCTCTGTTAGCAGTGCTTTTGCTTTACGAACAAGCCCAGCTTCCAATGCCATAAATACAATGGGAGGCTCTGCTGTAATGTGCAAATTTTGAAGCGCGCTAAGTAGCGCTTCGTCAGCATTGTCGGTAACAAGCCAATTAACATCGCGGCTTGTTTCTAAATCAATAATGTCTTTTTCGGTGGGTACATGTACAAAGGCATCAATTTTTGAAAATAAAGGTAATTGCTGTATATACCCCTTTATTGCATTTACCGAAGTTAAATCCCCTAGCAACACATAATGCGAATGCCCATAATTATCTAGCTTTTTAGGGCCTGGGCCTGCAATACCTACCTCATCACCTACTTTTGCAATTTTAGCCCAGTCAGTTGCCGGACCTTGGTGCATATTTATAACAAAATCAAGTGTTAACGCGCCTGTTTGTGCATCTACATGCCTTATTGTGTAAGATCGCATACACGCTGTTTTTAAGTTAAAATCTACTTCACCATTTTTTGGGATCAGTACTTTTACATAGTTACCAATGTGCTGTGAGGTTAAGTCGTTAAAATCATCAGAGCCTACAACAATGCGTTGTAGATGTGGTGTGATTTGCTGCGTACTTAATATGTTAGCTTTGCGAATTTGTTTACCCATGCATTACCTCGTTTTACAAAACTTGGACTTTAATACCAACTTGCATAAATCTTTGATCAATTTAATTAATTAAATTTCACTATAACGTTGTTAAAATTTTTTATTTAGAACAACTAGATACAAAAATTTTAGCCTAGTTCTAGCGTAATTTTCTTAACCTTAAATAGACCCCATATATAAGCAGATTGGTATAATAATTGTCTGCTATAAAAGCAGACATTGCACAACGCCCCATTGGTTGATAAAATCAACTATAACAAATTGATTGACTTTGTCAACTACATTGAGAGTTTTATGAATACACTTTTATCAAATACGCTGTTTGAATTGATGCAAAATTACCGCGTCACAATTCGTGAAGCAATTAACGCAGGCGAACTTGGTATTAATGCTATGCACGTACGCTGCATACATATTATTGCGAACGTAAATAACTGTACGGCTAACGATATTGTTACTAAAACGCAGCGCGACAAAGCGCAAATAGCACGTTTAATTAAAGATCTTATTGGCTTAAATTTAATAAATAAACAGGCAAGTGAGCACGATAAGCGCTGCTTTATTTTGTCGCTCACAGAGCAAGGTAAAGTTCTTTTTGATAAGTTATTAGCCTCAGAGCAGAAAATAAATAATCAAATGTGTAAAAACTTAAACCCTCAGCAAATCAAAGACTTTTTAGATATCGCACAGCAAATGATCAAAAATATGGATTGATCGGTTATACATTTCTTGGCATAACTTACACAAAACGAATATACTGTACACTTATACAGTATATGCGTTTTAGGTTGTGTTATGTTTGTCATTCCCATTTATATAGAAGCAGGCGTGTGTGGTTTTGAATCACCCGCAGCGCAGTACACCGAGCTAGGTGTAACCCTTGACGAGCTTTTAATAAAGCACCCAAATGCTACCTTTATTGGCCTAGCATCGGGTAACTCTATGCAAGAAGTCGGAATTTTTGAAGGGGACTTATTAGTTATCGACCGTGCAGAGCCTGCAGAAAATGGTGACGTTATTGTTGCTAACTTAAATGGTCTTTTTGTATGCAAGCTGCTTGATAAAACCAATGCGCGGCTGCTTTCAGCGTCTTCTTTACATAAGCCTGTACAACTCACCTCTGCAGACGAATTTCAGCTCGAAGGCGTAGTAACGCTATCAATAAGAATGCACAGGCAAAGCCCAGAGTTACTAAAATGTATGCCTTAGTTGATGCTGTGTCGTTTTATGCCAGTGCCGAAAAAGTATTCGACCCTGCTATTCGATCCAAACCCGTGGTTGTACTTACCAATAACGATGGCTGTGTATGCGCTATTTGCCCTATTGCTCGGCGCTTAAATATTCCTAAATTTGGCCCGTACTTTAAAGTTAAGCATTTACTTGAGCAAAACAACGTTGTTATTCGCTCTAGCAATTACGAGCTTTATGCTGATTTAAGCGACAAAATGATGAATATCATCGCTCGCTTTTGCGATACACAGCACATATACAGTATTGATGAATCGTTTTTGCACTTTAATGGCTACACATCATTAATTAAAGACTGGCATGAATACGGTCATACAATAAGGCGCACAGTATGGCGCGAAACAAAGCTTCCTGTAGGTGTTGGTTTTGGCCCGACCCCTACTTTAGCAAAAGCCGCTAACCATGCCGCTAAAAAGCTCAGTGGTTTTAATGGTGTTGCAGTAATAAATAGCGAACAAACTCGCCAAGCTATTTTACAAAGAATGAGCTGCGAAGATGTGTGGGGAATAGGCCGGCGGCTAGCTAAAAAACTTAAAATAATGAATATACACACCGCCTGGGATCTTGCTCAGCAAAACCCTAGAGCAATGCGCCGTGCATTTAGTGTGGTTGTTGAACGCACAGTAAGCGAGCTTAACGGAATAACATGTTTAAACTGGGATGATGTAAGACAAGATAAGCGGGAGATTTATTCGACCCGTAGTTTTGGAGAGCGCATATGTGAGCCAACAGCACTTAAAACAGCGCTAATTAACCATGTAACCACAGTGGCTAATAAATTAAGAGCGCAACGTTCGCTCACTCACCAGCTTTATATTTTTGCAGCCAGTGGCGCGCACGAAAATAAATATTATAAAAAATCGTTTGTGTATAAGTTCCCCTCACCCACTAACGACACCTGCGTGATGGCTAATGCTGTATCTGAGGTATTTAATAAGATTTACCAACCCGATATACGGTTTTATAAATGTGGTGTGGGCGCGGTAGAGCTAATATCAGAACAGTTTCAGCAAAATGACTTATTTAATAAAAGCCCTGATAATCCTAAACTTATGCAATGCTTAGACACAATTAACAATCGATACGGAAAAGGAATGCTAAGCCTTGCAAGTAGTAAATTAAATGACCGGTGGCACATGAACCGTGATTTTTTGTCGCCGCAGTACACTACGCGTTGGCGCGATATCCCTAAAATATACTGCGAATAATTTGCTACTTACTAGATGCTTTATTTGCTCTCATCTGCTTTTTTAAATGTGCACTCTACATTGGGTTCGCTCAATGTGTATTTGAGTGTGTTATCAGCTAAAAATTTGATACTTTGACTGATTGTTTTTTCGTTTGCTGGGCTTTCACAACGGCTCATTCTTAAGCCGTTTTCAAGACCATCACTTTTATATTTAAGCGTGCTGGTTATAAAGCAAAAGTTTGGTTTTTTAATGGTTCGGGTACCATTGTGGAGCGATCCAAATACAATTTGCTCACCAAGTTTAAAACCCGCACTTAAATCACTTTCATCTGTCAAACTCAAATTGCTGTTAACGCATAACCCTGAGTTGCTCGACACAACTTCGTAGGCACCTAATTTTGACTTTAAAAGCGGTATAAATCGTGTTTTATTACTCGGCTCAGAAAAAGCATTTGCACTTGTAAAAGCGACAGTTAATAAAGCGAGTGTTAAATATTTCATTTCGTGGGTGTATCCTCGTGAGTCAGCGTGTTAGATAATAGCAAAATGCCTAATCACTTAGCTTTTATAACTTTTAACAACTATAACAGAGATTTACTATAAAAGGAGAGAAGTCGTATTCAGGAACCAAGACACGAGCAGCTAAGGGAGCTTTGCTCGACTATTACTGATTTTTACATGTGGTGTAAGCCAGTAAGATAACGCAAGAGCAATTACCGAGCCCATTAGGTCACAAACCTCGTGCCACAAATAAACCCCTTAGATTGAACACATTTAAATCCACAAAGATTCCTCCTAGATACCACATTACAAACCATTTTGCTGTTAAGTACTTTAGTTAATACGTACTTAAACAACAAAACGATTTATATCAATGCGCTTACTTGTAGGGAAATTGAACTCATTAAATTGTTTAAATAGCACACAAATTACTATTTATTTTATTGCCAGTACTTTGCAAATAATAAAGGGTAGCTTTGCTTTAAAAACTTAGGTTTGTCTTTAAAACGTTTACCTTTGGGTTCATCACTGCCTGATGGAATAAACGGTAATTCATCTTCGCTGCGTTCTTCAAATAGTAAACCGGCTATTAAATCATACTCATCAATATACGGGTAAGGCTGCTCATTTAAGTAATAAACAGGTGTACACTGCGCTAACGAATCAGCATTTTCTAAAGCGTTTTCAAATACTGCTTTACCACGCGAAATTAACCAACATCTAAACTCGCTAAAACCGTAATCGTCGTTACATCCAGCCATCACAAAAGCGGCACCAAACAAATCCCAGGTAAAACATTTACGCATATGTATGCCAAAGTGTTTATCAAAATCAATAAGGTGCTGATCGCTTAAATCATTCAGTTTGTTTTTTAGGTTATCGCTCACACTTTGTGGATCGAGCCCTAAATCCGGCGTTGTTACCAAATCCCAAAAAGCCTGCTCTGTTAACGTTGCCATTATAAAATCTCTTTTACTCGGCCAACTTGACCATCTTCTAAACGTACTTTAATACCGTGTGGGTGATTTGGGGATTTTGTTAAAAGGCGCTCAACCACACCTTCTGTTAATGTGCCGCTGCGTTGATCTTCTTTTAATACAATATTTACTGTGGTACCTGGTGAAATTTGCGAACGCGAAGGAACAGCCATAATTTAAACCCTAAAAATAATTTATCTAATTATAACGTCCATGTGATGTCATACCAACTAAACCGCTGTTAATTGGCTAAAAATGAGATGTGTGCTGGTTTTACGTTCAACTTAATAGTTGCTAGCTGGCTAAGTATAATCTGCGTTAACTCATCAAGTTGCGGTTTTGCATCTTCACGGGCTATCTCATCAATAAAGTAACATTGTACTTTTAACGTGTTTACTTCATTATTTAAATCAACTGTATGCGTTAGATAATCAAAACCAATTACCATTTCTTTTATTGCTTCGCATGCATTAGTAAGCGCTAAGCGAATTTGCTTATCGCGCTGTTTTTGAGTTTTAGTCATAAATATAAAGGTTACTTATTTAGTCTGGGCTTGTTGCTGTTTTTTAAACTCTTCGTAGTTAGAGTCTTGTTTATCTAGGCATTCGTAATATTCTTTGTCAGCTTTATAGTTACACTCATCAAGGCGCGCCGATTGCAATTCATGAAAACGTGCATCAGAGCTGCAGCCAGCCAAAACACATGATCCAATAATAAGTAATGCGCTGCTTTTTAGTTTATTGATAAACATTAAATTTCCTTACACTTTCTATATCGAAAAAGCGTTAAATTATTACGATACTATTGTATATTAGCGCCATAAAATCTTAATATCCAAAGGATCTATTACTATGATGTCGCAGTTACAAAAGTTGTTTCAGCGTATAGACAAAAGCAAGATATTTCAATCATTTGTTATAGCTGTAATTATTGTTTCTGCCCTTACAGTAGGTGCACACACTTACTCACTACATCCTACCGTAGAGCTTGCTCTAAATTGGATGGACGTTGGCATTACTGCATTCTTTTTAATTGAACTAATAATCCGCTTTGTTGCAAGCAAAGGCATTAAAGACTTCTTTTCTAAGGGATGGAATATATTTGACACTATCATAGTATTGGGCAGTTTATACCCTGCTGCTGGCTCTACAATGTTAATTGCTAGGCTGTTGCGCATATTTAGAGTGTTACGATTGGTTTCGATGATCCCAGAGCTGCGCTTATTGGTTAACTCATTGCTTAAAGCAATTCCGCAAATGGGTTATATAGCCCTGTTAATGTTTGTTATTTTTTATATATACGCTGCAATGGGTAGCATGATGTTTGCTGAAATCAACCCTGTACTTTGGCAAGACGTCTCAATATCAATGCTTACCTTGTTTAGAATAGCAACGTTTGAAGATTGGACCGACATAATGTACGAAACAATGGCGGTGTACGAATTAAGCTGGATTTATTACCTTACGTTTATATTCTTAACTGCATTTGTATTTTTAAACATGATGGTAGGTGCAATACTTGAGGTAATGAGTGAGGAACACCGAAATGCCCGAGAAGAGCTTGCGGATAACGATTCTCTACCTGCAACACAAGGTCAGGTAAATGAGCTACAAGTTCAAATTGCAGAGCTTAAAGCGCTATTAAGTAAAGACAAATAGAAATATCTGAACTAAGTAACACCAACATCAATGATGTTGGTGTTACTTTGAGTTAAACGTTTAATTTGGGATATATAAATACATTAATTACTTTTATTACTTAAAGATTCATCACTCTTTGGATCTTCAAAAGAAATAACATTATCCACTTTCATTTTAAACGCATCAAAAAAAGCATTTTTTAAAACCGAAATAACGGCTTGGAAAGTCGAAACATCCGTATTATCTAATTGCCCCTCTATAGGAATGCGTGCAGCAACAAGTTTAGACTCATCGTTTTCAAGTATAGAGCCCAGTAAATCTACACTGCCTTCAAATATAGCAGTAAAGATACCGTCATCATCTTTTTCTATATCTTCTCGCCAAGAAAATACACTCAGGTTTTGAACACCCGCTTTTACATAACCATTTAAGTTATTATCTTTAGCCACAAGTTCCATTGCGCCATCAATACCCCCCGCTTCAATATCAAACGGTGTATACACTTTAAATACAGTGTCGAGATTTTTAACTGAGAAGCGCTGTACCTCTGCGTTAAAATCAAAATTAGCGTGTTTGCTAAAAGGGTCTAGTTTGCCATCAAGTTTTAATACGGCCTCCCCCATTAATGCCCCCTCTACGTTTAGAGTAGTCACAAGTGTTTTTGATAGGTTTTGCGCATTCGTTATATTTTCAATTTTGGCATTAATATTTGATATAAAAGTGGGTTTTTCACCGCTATTGGTAGAGTTAACTAAGGTTAACTTGCCTTGCTCAATTATTAAGGTATCAATAGAAAACAGTACTAAGTCATTCGCCAGTCCCACCCAAGTGGTTTCATCTTTTACTTGTTTATTTTGCTCAGAAGCATTGGGGTCTTTATCGTAAATAACTATCTGAGGACGCGTAAAAGCCATATTTGTGACTAAATTCCCTTTTAAAAGGGCTGACCACGCAAGTGAAAAATCGAGAGTTTGAATACTCAGTAAAGGCTTAGGAGCTGAAGTTGCATCAACAGCGTAAATTTCAACGTCGTCAATCGCGTAGGCACCGCGATATAAAAACAAATCTACATCACCAACATGCCCCGTAACACCTTGCGTATGTTTTAGCTGATAATTTACGTACTGCTGAAGCGCATAAGGTGCGGCTATTCTGGCAATAATAAGGACTAATAAAATAACCGCAAATGAGTTAAACCATTTGCTATGAAATACATTAGAAACCGAGCTCATTGTAATTTCCTTTACCTAATACTTTCAAATGAGCATTTTAAACATGTAAGAATTACGCAAAATTGTAACAACACTACGTAAATCGTATTTAAAATACATCGCTAATAGCCTAAGTGAAGTTAAAGTGGCTAATTTAAGTATTAATAGCAAAGGTTATACCAATTTAAAATTGCTACAAAAAATTGGGTTTATGCAGCAATGCTTAACTAAATAAAAACAGCGAGTACCTTTAATATATCAAGGATAGTGCTTGATCAAATCTAACTGGTTTACTGAATATAAAACCTTGGTATTTATCAATTTCTAAGCTTTGTAATAACGTTAACTGAGCGGAGTTTTCTACGCCCTCTGCTATTACTTGGCAACCAATCATATGCGACATGTTAGTTACCGCAGAAACAATACTTTTGTCTTTTGAGCACTCACAAATATTATCAATATAAGATTTGTCTATTTTAATGTAATCAACTGATAGCTCTTTTAAAACCGATATAGAAGAAAACCCAGTACCAAAGTCATCAATAGAAATACGCACACCGGTATTTTTTATGGCCGTAATCACTTTTGACAAATACGGTAAATTTTTAATCATGACTGTTTCTGTTATTTCTAAATGCACATTGTATGGTTTAACTGCGTATCTATTTAAAAGCGCAACTAAAAAATCTAAAAAGTTATGATTTTCTAGTTGCAGCACCGACACATTAATCGACAATCCAATATTACTATTTACGGCATTGAGCTTACTTAAGCTCGCAATGGCTTGCTCTAGTACAAATTCGCCGAGTATACTAATTTTTCCATATCGCTCTGCAATATCTATAAATTCTGAAGGGGGAATAAATTCATCATTAAACTGCCAACGAAGTAGTACTTCAAACGTAGTTATTTCATTTGTGCTTATATCAACAATAGGTTGATAGCACAGATGAAAGTCACCTTTTTCTACGCACTCTTTAATTGAGCTGCGAAGTACTTCTTCTCTTTTAAGCGATTCATGCATTCGCTCGTCAAATACCGATATTTCATTACGGCTTTTCTTACCTTCATACATAGCTACATCAGCGTATTTAATCGCCTCTGCAAGATTAAAATTTTCGCGCGTAAAATACAGCCCAACCTTAAAAGAGGGATTTACTTGGTAGCTGTCCATGCTTACTGTTTTCGTTAAGGTTTTAACTAATCTAAAAACACAGTCAAAAAGTTCGTCTTCGGTGTTAGTGCGAGAATAAAAAATAAACTCATCACCTCCCCATCGACAAGCAATAAAGTCGCCTTGGGTTTGTGTTTCAACTAATCGTTTACCTGTTTGAGCCAGCACAAAATCACCAAAATCGTGACCGTATTTATCGTTGATGATTTTAAAGTCATCCATATCTAAAAATAAAACAGCTTTAATATCATCATTTTGATTGGCTAAATCAAGTTCAACATTAGAAACAAAGCTCCCCCTGTTAAACAATTTAGTTAGGTTGTCTTTTTGCTCTAAAGAAATTATTTGTTCGGTACGAAGTTGCACTTCGTTTTCTAAGTTTTCAATAAATTGATCTAACTTAAGTTCGTTATTAATTGATGATTTTACATCTTTTGCACTACGTGAAGCCGTTATAAAACACAAAATAAACCATAAAACGAGCCCTAAAACACCTAGTACATTCTCATCTTCAATAGGCTGTAAAAGTAATAAAATACTAAAAGGAACCAATAAGCAGGTTATATACGACAAGGAGGAACGAATATCAGAAGCTAAAACGTTTACACCGCCACCAGCAAGGGAGCTAAAAACAACCAGTGATACAAATTTTTCCTGCATTTGCATGTTTTCATAAAACAAAATAGGAAAAGCAGCCCATGTTAAAGCCGTTAATAATAAACCTATAAAATACAGATGATATTTAAAAGCATGGGTGTTGTTAACAAATACATGGCTTGCTATTCGAAGTAATGAAATAAATGATAACGTAAAAAGCCAGTAAAGTTTTTCTTGTGAGGCGCTGTGGTTAATACTGCTAAAAATAAGAAAACAAGAAACAACCGTGTTTATAGCAATTGCAGAACTAAAATAGGAGCTAACAAATGCTAATCGCTTATTGGCAAAGTTATTTGTGTGAGAGGTCATTAATGTTACTTGAATAGGCTGTTGCACAATGTAAACAGTTTACTTAAGTTCAATAATAAACAAAAGTGAACATTCATAAAAAAGTATTATTTTAGCCTCTTAAGCAGTTTTATAAGCCATTGAACTAAAAAGGGCTAGCAAATTGCCAACCCCTTTTGTTAATACTGATTATATATTATACCAATTCGCTTAATTAAGTGATCTATTTTGAGGGAAGAAAATCGTGTCGATAAAAAGGCAAAAATTTCTTTATTTAGTTGTTCTATATCAGAAATATTTAACGTAGTTAGCGTCAGATTTAACCCCACAAATTGATTAAGTATTATTGCGAATTGGTATTACTCACCATCAACAATTATGCGTAACATACGACGAAGTGGCTCTGCCGCGCCCCATAAAAGCTGATCGCCTACTGTAAATGCGCTAATGTATTTTGGTCCCATCGCTAATTTACGAATACGCCCAACAGGAATGCTTAAAGTGCCCGTTACTTTAACCGGTGTTAAATCTGTGGCGCTAATTTCACGCTCGTTTGGAATTACCTTAACCCACTCATTATGAGACGCTAAAATTTCTTCAATTTTTTCTACACTAATATCTTCACGTAATTTAATGGTCATCGCTTGTGAATGACAACGCATAGCGCCAATACGTACACATAAACCATCAATAGGCACTGGTTGCTTAGAAGAACCTAAAATTTTATTCGCTTCAACCTGTGCTTTCCACTCTTCTTTAGACTGACCGCTTGGCATAGGTACGTCAATCCACGGGATTAAACTGCCCGCTAATGGCACACCAAATTGATCTTGTGGTAAGTCTTTTGACGCCATTGTTTCACTGACTATTTTATCAATTTCTAAAATAGCAGAACTTGGGTTATCTAATTGCTCGGCAACACTTGCATGAATAGCGCCCATTTGTGCAATAAGCTCTTTCATATTTCGTGCACCAGCACCAGAGGCTGCTTGGTAAGTCATTGGGCTTACCCATTCAATTAGGTCTTGCTCAAATAAACCGCCTAATGCGAGTAGCATTAGCGATACAGTACAGTTACCGCCAACAAACGTTTTAACGCCTTGCTCTAAGCCTTGTTCAATAACATCTTTGTTTACGGGATCTAGCACTATTATGCTGTCCTCACTCATACGCAGTGCTGAAGCTGCATCAATCCAGTAACCATCCCAACCCGACTCGCGTAATTTTGGATATACCGCATTGGTGTAGTCACCGCCTTGGCAAGTAACAATAATATCCATTTTAGCAAGTTCGCTAATGTCACTTGCATCTAGCAATGGTTTTGCGTCGCCTGCAATATCAGGGCCGAGTTGCCCCGCTTGTGAGGTGGTGAAAAAGGTGGTGTCGATATGGGCAAAATCACTTTGCTGCTGCATACGTTCTAATAACACAGAGCCAACCATGCCACGCCAACCGACTAATCCTACTTTTTTCATTGTTTGTTCCACTGTTTGATTCATAAAAGATGCCTTAATACATTAAAAATTAAATTCATTGCGTGAGATTTAATTTTCATTAACGTCAAAATAACACCACCAGCGCGCTAAAACTAGTGAATAAAGTAGAACTTAAATATTTTTCATAGTCATAAAAAAGCCCTGTATTAAATACAGGGCTAATAGGTAATTAGGTTTTATTATATCCCCCTTCCTTGGGTAGAAAATTAAAACTCGTAGCTAAAGCTTAAACTAAACTCAGTGCCTTCTTCTTGACGCCAAAGTGTTAAGTTTTCTTGTTCAATTTCTTTTTCTTGGCCAAGTATATTTTTAACTTTAAAATTAACTTTAGTATTAAAGTTAGGGAAGTAAGAATAAACTAAATCAAGAGAATGAAATGACTTTTCTTCTGCGTCTTCGTTACCACGCGTACCTGGTACGATTATGCGCGGCCCAAACACGTTATAAACAACTGAGGTAGAATGAAAACCATCAGCAGAGTCATAACCCATTTGTAAGTTTGCTACCCATTCAGAATGACCAACTAAACGACGTTTATTATTAGTAACAATGTTAGAAACAGAGTCAGCTTCCAACGCCTCTTTTAGTTGTTGTTCAAATAATGAATCAACCCCATCAGCATCGTTTATGCCAAGCTCAACACTTGAATCCGATAGAGTAACGTTACCTGATAAAAATATGGCAGATAAATCATTATGAATAAAACTAAAGTCAGTTAAAAAATCTACCTCAATACCTGTTAGTTCACCCGACTGCGCATTTGCTGTTAGTAATTGCGGAGCAGCTCCACCAACACCCGCTAACTCAACCATTTCAATTGGGTTTTCAATATCTTTATAAAACAAAGCAACTGATAGATTGTTTCCTGAAGGCATGTACCACTCAAACCTAAAGTCAGCATTTTTTAGCTTAGAGCTTTGAAGTGTAGGCGAGCCTCGCACTAAAAACTCTGTTAGTGGGTCAACATAATAAGTTGAGCTTACATCACGCATATCTGGGCGAATCGTCGTTTCACTTAAGTTTAAGCGAAACTGCATTTCTTCATCCATAATATAAGTAATTGCTAAAGAAGGAAAAAAGTTATCTTCTTTTATTGCAACTTCGCTCACTTCTTCAATTGTTCCATCAAAGAAATTAGTATGAGCCTGAAAAGGCACTGATATTTGAGAAAAGTCTTCCCAACGAATACCACCGGTTATACGCCATGTGTTTTCGTAGAAAAAGTCGGCCATAAAATAATAAGCGTCTAACTTATGTGCAGCGCTGTACTTATCACCATCGGCGGTACCATCATCAAAAATACCAGAGCCTGTAATACTTGTATAAAACTCACTATTAGCTAAATTTTCGTCAGAAAAAATTTGGTCTATGTTTGAGCCAAATGTAAAGTCATCTGTTATACCACGGTGCGTAATACCAAATTGAATATTACTTGCATCACGTTTTTTTTCAGAAAAATCGCCACCCATCTTAAGCTCTAACTCATAGCCATCACCATAAAACGGGATGCCCATATTCCAACCATATGTATCTACGTCATCATGCAAAGTTTGATAATCACGCGTTACGTTTGTTGCAGCAACATCTTGTAACTGCTCTGATTCAAATACACCATCATTTAAGTTAGTTTGAAAAACAACATCCAATGCGCCAGGAGCATCTCTGTTGGCGCGGCTTGTACCGGCATACCAATCAAAAAATAAATTTTCTAATTCAGGAAAGTTATGCGTCCCTTTGAGCTGCGTAGAGAACATTTCACGCTCTTCATACATAACGTCAACACGGCGTAACTCAGTAACACCTTCTTCTGACTCGTTAGCATCGAAAAAGTCACGATTACGCACTCTGTCACTCATATCATGAAGAGCTATATTCGTTAGTTCAAATTTATGGTTATTATTAAATTCATAACCTAAATTTAATGTGCCACTCCAACGAACGGTTTGTTCAGTAGATATGCCATCATAAGTTTGTGCAAAACATTTATCTTCGCAGCCCAAACTACCTAAATTTGTACCGCTTTGCTCTTTAACTACTTCCCATTCATTGTCATAGGAAACAGCGGCTAGAACGCCAAAAGTACCTACTTCAGACTCAAACCTATCACCTAGTGCTACTGAAAAATTCAAGCCTGGATCAACGTCTTTCTCATTAGGTCCAACTTGCCAATCTAGAGATTGTAAGAGCGCTTGACGCTGCTCAAGCGTAGTACTGCTGTCACCTTCAAGTCCTGCATCACTTTTAAGCGCTGTAGAAATTAATGAAGGCAAAGCACGTGTACCATCATCGCGCCCCATCCAATCATCATCACCACCACTGTAAAAATAACCGGTGTCACTGTTAGAGGTGTTATATGAAGTACCTAACTGTATTTTAAACAAAAAATCAGAAGGAATAGATTTGGTGCGTATATTTACATTACCACCACCAAAGTGCGCTGGCATATCAGGAGAAAACGATTTCTGCACACTTAAACTTTCAATAATATCCGATGGAAATAAATCCAGTGGAACAACTGATCGAGTGGGATCTGGGCTTGGAACATACATGCTATTAAGTTGGGTACTTGAATAACGCTCACCCAAACCACGAACATAAATATATTTACCATCGACTAAGGTTAAACCAGTCACACGACGAAGCGCTGAAGCTGCATCGCCATCACCTGTGCGTGATATTTGATCAGCACCCATAATATCAGCAACAAATGCCTGATTTTGACGCTCTTGTAGTACTGCGCCTGCACTACCTTTTAGTCGCTGGCCAACAGCAACTACTTCTTCTATTTCTTGCTCTTCGGCTTCGGCTGCTATAGCTGTGTTTACTGATAGCCCCATAATTGCAGCCATAACTGCGCAATTTAGTTTACATAGAACAAGAGAAGAGGGTTTAAAAGATTTCATTTTTATACTCCGAAACAAAACAAGACATTAGCCGAGCTTTCGCTCGGCTATAATGTGGTTTGGATTAAAGGCCTACCTTAACCCAACCTGCTGTCCAGTCTGTTTGTGCATCCATTGCACCAATGTAATCTACTGAATCAAAGTAACTATCTAGGCTTGAAGAATCAAAACCATTACCTAACAGTAATGACTCAGCCGAAGGCATATATCCGTTATCTGCTAAACCAAGGTCTGTGGCTGCTTGCACAGAGTTACCTGTTTGACCTAAGAACCAAGACTCAACATTACCAGTACCAATAGCTTGTGTACCAAAGTTATTTGCCGTTTCACATGCAACAACTGAGTGAGTAACAGTTAATGTACCATCCTCTGCGCGAGGAGCTGAATCTGAACCTACACGTAAACAATTTGAATAATCTGCCCCGCCTGTCACAACCACGTTTTTAAGCATACCCGCAGTGCCTGCACGTAGACGTATACCGTTAACCCCAACATTACCAATAATAGTAACATTAGAAATTGTAGGCATTGTGAGTGGAGTTGCACTTGAATCAAACTCAGAGTTATCCGCCTCAATTGCATTATCACCTGTTGAGTCAGCTTGCTTGATAAGTACGTATTGCGCTTTACCCGTCCAACCAAATGACCAATCTAGTGAGTCATCACCAATATTAGTTAAAACCAGGTGACTGATGTTTGCAGTACCACCGAAAAATTCAACACCATCGTCCAGGTTTTCATGAACGTGAATGTAATCAAGCTCTGTTTGACTACCAACACCAGCAAGCGTAATGCCGTTTAGCTCATCTCCGTTACCTAGCGTTTTACCTGCTTGTTTAACTGCCACGTATTTTAAAGTACCTGAGTTATCTTCTGGGTCATTACCACCAAATTGGCCAGCGTCACCTTCAGCAGACACACCACAGTTTGCAAGCTCATCAGCGGTAGCTTCGCCTTCTTGATCGCCACACGAGTTAGCCGGTGCATTACCTAAAAGCACTAAACCGCCCCATTGACCAATAGTCGTTTCGCCACCAGTAACATCTTCAATAGACGTCATAGTAATTGGCTGAGTTGCACTGCCCACGGCCTCTATTTTAGAACCACGGCGAACAACTAAGAAGTCATCACCCGATTCACCAATTAATGTTGTACCAAACTGAACATACAGTGTTGTGTTATCTGCGCGGTCATTACCCACAGCTGTACGGCCTTTTAGAATCCAATGTGCATCGTTAGTTAATGTTACGTCTGAAGTGAATACAACATCAGAAGTTAACTGATAAACTGGCTTGTCTGTGATTTCAGGAAAGCTTGCTGATACATCAGTAGCAAAACCCTGCTCTAAGGCGTTTTGAATATCATCAGGAAAACTTGGCGTTATAGCAACTGTCCAACCATCCATCCAGTTATTATCGCCATCAAACGCACCAATATAATCTGTTTTAGTAAAGAACGAATCAAGGTCTGACGAATCAACACCCGAACCTAATAATGGTGAGCTAGATTTAGGTGTAAAGCCATCGGTTGCTAAACTAAGGGCAGCAGCTGTAAGCGTTTGGTTACCTGTTTGGCCTTCAAACCAAGATTGGACGTTACCACCACCAATTGCTTCACTACCAAAGTTATTATCTTCACTACATGCCACTACTGAGTTTTCAATAGAAAGCTCACCAGATTCTGCATTTGCTACAGAGTCAGAACCCACACGTAAACAGTTTGAGTAACCTTCAGGTCCTGTAATTACTACATTACGTAGAACGCCCGCTGTACCTGCACGTAAACGAACACCGTTAGTGCCATCAGCACCTACAATTGTTACGTTAGAAATTAGTGGCTTTGTTAAAGGTGTAGCATTTGAATCAAATTCTGAGTTATCCGCTTCAATAGCGTTATCACCACCAACAGCACTTTGTTGAATATAAATATTTTGCGCACGACCTGTCCAACCAAACGACCAATCAAATGCATCATCACCAATATCAGTAAGTACTATGTTACGAACATTTACAGTACCACCAAAAAACTCAACGCCATCATCAAGGTTTTGATGAACTTGGATATATTCTACTTTTGTTGCAGAGCCTACACCCGCAAACGAAATACCATTAAGCTCATCGCCGTTACCAAGAGTTTTACCTGCGTGCTTAACGACAATATAACGAAGAACACCTGAGTTATCATCGCTAATATCGCCACCAAACTGACCAGCGTCACCTTCAGCTGATACACCACAGTTAGCAAGTTCTTCAGCAGTCGTTTCACCAGTTTGATCGCCACACGAGTTAGCAGGAGCATTACCTAAAAGTACTAAACCGCCCCATTGACCAATTGTTGTTTCAGCGCCTGTTACATCTTCAATAGATGTCATTGTAATAGGTGCAGTTGCATTACCATTGGCATTAATTTGCGAACCACGACGAACAACTAAAAAGTCATCACCTGATTCACCAATTAATGTCGTGCCTGCTTGAACATAAAGTGTTGTAGCGTCAGCACGGTCATTACCTACTGCTGTACGGCCATTTAAAATCCAATGTGCGTCATTTGTAAGTGTTACATCCGCTGTAAACGTTGTATCTTCAGCTAAGCGATATACTGGCTTATCTGTAATTTCTGGAAATTCGCTTGATACGTCTGAGGCTAAACCTTGTGATAGCGCATTATCAATATCAGTAGGGAAGCCACCATTGATACCAACAGTCCAACCTTCCATCCAATTAGTTGAGCCATCAAATGCACCAATTTGAGTATTTGCAATAAGTGGCGAGCCAGCAAGTGGTGTATAACCGTTGTCATCTAGCATTAAATCAGCTGGGGTAAGTGTTTGGTTAGCGTCTTGGCCTTCAAACCAAGATTGTACATCGCCACCGTTAATAACTTCGCTGCCAAAGTTATTCGCTGCAGTTTGACAAGCAACAATAGAGTTTGTAATCGTAAGTGTGCCATCCTCAGCACGAGGTACTGAATCTGAACCTACACGTAAACAGTTTTCATAAGTAGCTGGGCCCGTTACAAATACATTTTTAAGAACCCCAGCAGTACCCGCACGTAAACGAATGCCGTTATTGCCCTCAGCACCCACAATTGTAACGTTTGAAATAGTAGGTAAAGTTAATGGCGTGGCACTTGAATCAAATTCAGAGTTATCAGCTTCAATAGCGTTATCGCCTACGTTAGCCGCTTGCTGAATATAAACGTTTGTGGCTGAGCCCGTCCAACCAAAAGACCAATCTAGCGAATCGTCACCAATATTTGTAAGTACAACATTGCTTACATTAACGGTACCACCAAAAAACTCGATACCATCATCAAGATTTTCATGTACTTGAATATAATCAACCGTAGTTGCAGAGCCAACACCTGCAAACGTAATACCATTTAACTCATCACCATTACCTAACGTTTTACCGGCTTGCTTAACAAGTACATACTTTAAAGTACCTGAATTATCATCACTGATATCGCCACCAAACTGACCTGCATCACCTTCAGCCGACACACCACAATTAGCAAGTTCATCAGCTGTTGCTTCACCTTCTTGGTCGCCGCAAGAATTTGCTGGCGCGTTACCTAATAATACTAAACCGCCCCACTGACCAATCGTTGTTTCTTGAGCTGTAACATCTTGAATTGAGGTCATTGTAATGGGCTGACTTACAGTCCCTACCGATTCAATTTGTGAACCGCGACGAACAACTAGGAAGTCATCTCCTGTTTCGCCAATAATCGTTGTACCTTGCTGAATATAAAGCTTGGCGTTATCTGCGCGATCATTACCAACCGCAGTACGGCCATTTAAGATCCAGTGTGCGTCGTTTGTTAACGATACATCAGTAGTGAACACGGTATCTGCAGCTAAGCGATATACGGGCTTATCTGTAATAGATGTAAACTCACTAGAAACATCAGTTGCTAAACCTTGAGTTAGTGCATTATCAATATCAGTAGGAAAGCCAGTGGTAGCATTTTGTGAATCATCACGTGATAACGTTTCACCACTTGTATCGTCACCGCCTTCAATAACGTTAGTTACTGTATCACCTTCATTAATAGTTGTGTCGCCTTCAGATACTACTAAGTCTCCACCACAACCAGCTAAAGATACTGCAGTTGCAATCAAACTTACTTTGAATAAGTCAGATAATTTCATTGTTCACTCCGTTAAAGTATTTAATTATTTTTTAGGTGCTCAAATAAACTCAAGTCACCATAAAACACTTAAATAATGCTTTAAGGTCACTTGAGTTTAGCTGCGGTTACAATACGGGAGACTTATGACAAAGTAGTTACAGTTTAATAACCATAAGATGACAAAAGTAACTTATTTAAAATCAAACAATTGGATGCTTTTAGAGACGATAAAAACCGCCCTGAGGCGGTTTTAGTGTTGCGATTATGAACTGGTTTTACACGCGTTACTTGTTAATTAGTAAAGCGCTTTAAAATTTACAGTAAAGCTGTTCTAAGTGTTTCTGCATGCACTTTTTCGCGCTTTACATATTTGATCCACTGCTGTGCTAAACGCTGAGATTTTTTATGTTTTTCTGCCTGCTCAAACGCTAAAATTGATGCATCAAAATTTTGCATGTTGTACTGCGCCATACCCAGTGCAACAAATGCATTTGATTCAAAATCAAGACCACCTTTATCAAGTGCTTTACGCGCTGCATCGGCGGCTTCTTCATATTGCTCTGTATTAACAAATACTTCGGCTAAACGTTGATCGTATTTACCGTGTTCAGATAAATCAGCAGCTTTTGCAAAGTAGGTAATAGATTTTTCATCTTCTTTAGCTTGGATCATCGCCTCGGCAACAAAAGCGTAGTTTTTTGCTGTTTTTTCAGCAATATCTTTATCAATGGCATCGCTCATCACTTTTGCAGCTTTAAACGCTAAACCATTATATAAATACACTTGCGCTAATTGGCGTAAATCAGATTTAGAGGTTAAAAATCCTTGCTGGTAAGCCGCTTCAATTACCGCCAACTGTTGTTTCTCCCTACCTGTTTCACCATACATACCCGATAACTGCACCCAATACTCAGGCTTATTATAAAGCTTTACCATGCGCTCAAGCACTTCAACAACTTTGTCAGTTTGATTAAGCGAGTAATACATTGCACGCTGTAGTACTAACCAGTTTTCTTTAGGGGCTTTACCTTCGCTGTCGCTTAAAGCAATCACTTGAGATATGTACTCAAGCCCTTTTTTATAATCTTTTAACTGATAGTATGTTTGAGCTCTTAACAAGTAGTAGCCTTCTGTTTTAGGCTGAGTGTTAATACTGTCCCAGTCATCTAAAAAAGAGATAACTTTAGTGTAATCACTATTAGCCATAGCCAGTTGAGCCAAGCTAAATGTAGTGCTTAAACGAAGTGACTCAGGAATGGCTTCCTCTGCTACCACTTTTTCAAACGAGGCAATCGCTTTTGGTAAGTCGTTTTCGTTGTAATAAATAAACCCGTAAAAGTTATGCATCATTGCCACTTCGTACGAGTTCATGCTTGCAGCTCGCTCTTGAATGCTATCAAGCGCTTCAAGTCCACCTTTAACATCACCATCGTCAGCAAGTTTTTGCGCACGAGCAAGCTGGCTATAAACCTTTTCACGCAGTGCTGGTACACGTTTCGTTTTTTGTTCTTGCTCTGCATGTGCCGTAGCTACATTTAGCCCTGGAATTAGGCTTAGAGCACTTGGTGCAACAATACTTGTACTGATCGCAGCGGTACAAAATAGTGTTAACTTTAAAAGTTTAGCTGTAGGTAGTAATTTCATAATCGCCTCGCATTTCTGTCCGTTTACTCGTGGTTAATTACTAAATTAACCGCTAATTTGGAAAGATATTTTGTTCTGAACACCCGCAACTTCAACGGCTTCACCGTTTACTACGCGCGGTTTATATTTAAATTTAAGGGCTGCATCCATCGCAGCTCTATCAAAAAGTGACTCAGGCTCTGCTTTTACTACTTGTGGGTCGCGTACAGTGCCTTGTTTAGTTACTGTAAACTCAACAATAACGTAGCCTTCTATGCCACGAGATAACGCACGGCGCGGATAAACAGGGGCCACCTTTACAATCGGTAAGTATTCACCATCACTTGTTTCAAGTGCTAACCCGCCGGCTAAATTTACATCCGCATCTACATTGGCACCAAAGTCAAAGTTGTTAGCATTTGCTGTAGCATCACTATTTTGCATTTGCGGTGATTCCATTGGTGGTGGCGGCTCTTTTGGTGTTGGTGGCTTTTGTGGCTTGCGCTCTTTTTTTTGTACGGTTTCTTCTTTTTTCAAGCGAACAAAATCAAGTACGTTACCCTTAACCGGATCCGTCATAGCGCCTTCACCGCCAGTGATCAGTGCCTGCATGCCTAAAAACAACATAAAGGTCACTACACCGGCTATCACTAATGCAACTAAATATCGCAACATAACTAGCCCTTAAGACGCATCTTGTGCGGCAATTGATACATCAAATGCGCCCGCCGCGCGCGAGGCATCCATCACCTTAATTAACATTTCGGTAGTGGCTTTTTTATCCGCTTGAATCACAACGCTACCTTGTGGATTTTCTGCTTTTAAACGCTCGATATTGGCTTGTACTGCGCGTACATCAATTTGACGTTTATTAATCCATATCTCGCCTGTATCAGAAATAGCCACTAAAATATTAGCACGCTCTTTTTTAACAGCTGTTGCGGCTTCTGGGCGGTTTACATCAATACCGGCTTCTTTAACAAAAGAAGCAGTTACAATAAAGAAAATAAGCATGATAAATACAACGTCTAGCATTGGGGTCATGTTTATTTCTTCAGCTTCGTCTTCTTGAAATAGGTTTCCTAACGGGGCTCTCATTTTTATTCTCCTAGGATGAGCGGCTTTATAAGAGCCGCTTATCAAAATTTTGCTTAATGGTCTAAAACCATGCTGTCTTGTAGTAGTTCTACTTCGCGCTTAGCTTTTCGTTGTAAGTACGTTGAGGCAAATACCCCAGATAACGCACCTACCATACCTGCCATTGTCGGGATAGTTGCTTTAGATACCCCTGATGCCATTGAGCGGGCACTACCTGTGCCGGTAATTGCCATTACATCAAACACTTCTATCATGCCTGTTACCGTGCCTAACAAACCAAGTAGCGGGCACAAAGCAACCATCACGTTAATTAAAGAAAGATTGGTGTTTAAGCGCATACCAGCTCGCGATATCATCGCTTCGCGTATTTGCTCTGCATTCCAGCTATCTCGTTCTGCACGGTTAATCCAAGTGGCTTTAAGAGCGTGTTTATAGCTTCTAAAACCATTAAAAAAGTAAATAAATCGCTCGAGTATCAATAACCACATCGCGAAGATTAACACCCCGATGACCAAGAGAACTTGGCCACCAGTGTCGAGAAAATCACGGATAGCATTGATTGAATCAATCAATAGCACCATGGTTTATGCTCCCTTCTCGCTTCGCTCTGCAATAATACCGGCGCTCTGCTCTTGGATAGTTAACAAGATATTTTTAGCGCGCGTATTAAGTAAGGTGTATAAAAATACCGTTGGTATGGCGACCACTAAGCCCAATACCGTTGTTACTAGTGCTTGAGAAATACCACCTGCCATTAATTTAGGGTCGCCGGTACCAAATAAGGTGATTGCTTGGAATGTATTGATCATGCCTGTTACCGTACCTAATAAACCTAGTAGCGGCGCAACAACAGAGATGATTTTGATAAGTGTTAAATTACGCGTCACTTTTGGCATTTCACGTAAAATAGCTTCACTTAATTTAAGCTCCAGTGTGTCGTGTGAAACACTTGGAAATTGATCTTTTACTTTCATTACGCGTCCAAGCGGATTGTCATCACGTGCAACTGTATCTTTAAGCTGGCGACGAATTTTACCGCCCATAATCAATAGTGAGAAAAAACGCTCAAGTGATATAAGAAGTGCAATAACACCCACGCCTAAAATCACATAACCCACTGTGCCACCTTGATGAACACGTTCTTGTGTATCAGGTGCTTGTACTAATAAACCAAGAATAGAGCCGCCTGTTGGGTCAAGTGCGAATTGCACCACGCCACTTTTAGTGCTTTGTAGCTCTTCTGCTGTTGCAGTAAAGCGCGATACAGGTTGGCGAGTTAATTCACTCAAAGAATTAGTCGAGGAGTTAAACTCTAAATACTTACCGTTTGATATAAGGTTAAATGCGCCCACTCGCACAACTTCTTGCTGTGCTTTAGTACCGCCTTCAACAATAACACTTGCGTTAAAACGACTTACTTTGCCTTGCTCGGTCATTTCGCGTTGTAATTCAAACCATACTTTTTCAATATCTTCTATTGAAGCAAGTTTTGAAGTTGAACCCATCTTTTGAGCAAGGTCATCCATAAACATACTGCGCCCAGCAATCTGAGCAGATACTATTGATGTCGCAAACTTATTACTAGAATCCCCTGCAACTTGTTGAAGAACGCCAAACAACTCTTTAAGCGAACCCATGCGTTTAGAAAGCGTGTCTGTTAAGTTAGCAAGTTTTACTTCGTTTTCTTCAAATTGCGTTTCTAGACGTTCAGATTCCACCAGCATTTGATTGCGCTTTGCTTGGGTATTTTTAAGCATTTGTACTTGCTCATTTTGGCGAGCCGCAAACTCTTGTTCACGTTGTTTATTTTGCTCGCTTTGAGCTGATTTACCATTTTCGAGCGTTTTAAGTAATGAATCTAAGTTCATTGGCTCTGCCGCTATACTTGCACCAGTAATGCTTAGGCTTGCAGCAAAAAGAGCTATTTTTGTCATTTGATTAAACAATTTCATTTTCAACCTCTTATTCTGCTGCATGTACTGGCAGAGTTAACATATCTGGGGCAAGTTGTTTACGCGCAATGCGTAAACCTTTATTAATTTGGCTTATTGTAGAGTCTGGTAATGCTTCAAATGATTTTGTGTCTGCATTCCAACTACCTGCTTTTTTGCCATCGCGTGTTAAGTAAATAAGCTCTAAACGGCCAATGCGTAAAAAATCAACTTCACGCTCTTTGTCATCCACATTTAAAAGTGCGGTATAAGCTTCAATAGTGCGCCCGTAGTCAACTTCTACTTGATACGCTTCAAGTACACGGCGGAATTTTTCACTTGAGTTAATATCAGCACGATTCATCATTTCTTTTAAAGACGTAACGCGCTTTGTGCGCTCATCAGCTAAAAATGGAATATCTAAAGATACAAACTGCTCAAGACCTTCAATCATTCTAAGCATTAGCGGCGTAATTTGACGTTCAATAATAGAAACCTGATCCATTGACAGGTTTAAAGATTCCATCTCTTCTATTTGATTATTTAATTGTTTAGTTAGCTGGGCGTTGTATACAGCTAAACCATCAATCTCTTTATTGAGGGTTTTAAATTGCTGTAAACGTCCTTGCATTGAATCTGCAATCTTGTCTATTTTTGTTTGTGATTGCGCAGCTGATTTATTAATTTCACTGCTTTTATCAATAACCTTATCTAAATCGTTTGCGTGTACTGCTGCACTTGCGGCCACAATACCAGCTAAGATTAATGGTTTAACGCCTTTCATCGCATACACCTTTACTCGTTAGTTAGCGGATTTGCTAGTTTGTTTTTTAGGTCATAAACTTTGTTATATAAATAATTTATGACTTAATAATTCAATGAGCAGGAGTTTATAGATGAAACATGACAAGGATGTTGCGCAAAAAAGTCGCTTTTATGACAGTGGTAACAATTAAGACTTACGAGGAGGTTTTAACGCCAATAAGGGTACTTGCTGGCCAAATACCCCCTATTAATAAGATACAAGAAGGTGGTTAGTCCAAAATTGAATTAATTTGATTAAGAGAATAGTGCCAATCGGTATAATTAATTTCTATAGGGTAAACTTTATTATCTTTAATAAGCACTAGTGAGGGAAAACCTTGAATTGGTAAAGTGCGAACAAAGGATAACTCCGCTTTGAGCTCCTCATTAAGCTCGCTTGACGCTAGCTGCTCCGAAAACTCATCTTTATTTAAGCCAATTTTTTCAGCCAAACTAATTAATGTACTTTCATCAGACGGGTTTTGTGCGTTTAGATAATAAGCGTATTGAATAGCTGCCACCATTTGAGCTTCTTTACCCGCTTTACGCGCTATAAGTGCAGCTCTGCATGCGGGATACGTTGAACGCCTTGGCTGGCAGTTGCGCCAAAAATCATAATTAAATTGCGTACCTAACTGCGCAGAAATTTTATGCCAAGTCCCCTCAAGCATCTCTTTCATATTTTGTGGCATTGGGTCTTGGCTATCGGGTGCTAGGCCACCTACTTTATATTCTATTGCCACTTTACCAGCAAGCTCTGATTTTAGCTTAAGCCAGGTTGGTGAGTAACCCCAACACCAACTACACATTGGGTCATAGACATATATTAACTTACTTTGAGACATATTAATCCTTCAACTAGTTTGAGACGACTCTATTGCGACCAGCAGCCTTTGCACTATAAAGAGCTTCATCAGCTTGCTTTAACGAATCATCATAATCAGTTACTTTATTTACTTGGGAAATACCAATGCTACAGGTGATTGAAATACGCTGCTTGTCATCAGTAAATATAACATGCCCTGCCACGGCTTCTCGAAATTTGTTCGCAATTACAGAGGCTGCAGAGGCAGTGAGCTGCGGTAAAATAACAACAAATTCCTCACCGCCATAACGGGCCTTTAACGCAGTTGCCAAAAACTGAGACTCAAGAAGTTTGGTAAATTCTATCAATACCGTATCACCAAAATCGTGGCCATGCGTATCGTTTAAAGATTTAAAATTATCTAAATCAATTAACAAAATTGAAAAAGGTAAGTACTGCTCTGGGCGTGTTTGAGCAAGCTTTAAAAAATGAGAGGTAATAAAACGCCTATTTGCTATGCCAGTAAGGGGGTCAGTATAAGCATCTTGTTTTTGCTCTAGCGTAATATCGGCAATAGCCATGTGGCTTTTATGCCTAAAATACTCACCAATAAATGAGAATAAAAACACCATAGAAAAGGACGCTATAAAACGTGTTTTTTCTACGTTGCCATAGCTAACTTGACCAAAGTCAGGGCCGTATAAAATAACAATACAAGAAAACAGTAAGGTACAGCCTAACCAAGCACCTAATCTAACCCCTAAAGATGCAAACGTTACGACAGGATAAAACATTAGCCAATATAGCGCGGTATTATCTTTACCGCCGGTATAAACAAGTGCAACAAACATCATGCACACAATGCTCACACTTATTAATGCCACAACTTGCAGGTTACCCGTTTTTATAAAGTAGATAGAACAGCCTATATTTGTAATGTTAACGATAATTAATGAAGCGGTTAGTAGTGGCGAATAAAGCTTATAATTAAAAAACACTAATACTGCGATCAACACAATTGAAATCCCAATCATGGTAAATAAAGAAAACGCTTTGCGTTGCATGTCTGAGCTATAAACACTGTCGATATTTATTAGACTGAGCCAATTTGGTTTATTCACATTTTTTTTAGTCATTAATTTTATACTTTAAACTTTTGAACCATATTTTCTAAAGCACTAAACTGTTGTTTTAGTTTGGTACATTCGTCAAGCGTGTCATTTAAGTTGGCCTTGCCTTGTATACAAAGCGAATTAATTGTTTGAATATCTGTATCTAATAACTTAACAACTTGGTTTTGCTCATCTGTTGCAGTGGCCACAGAGTGATTTGCATCGTTAATTTGTTGAATCGCTTGTATAACATGGCTCATTAAATTGCCAACAGCATCGGCTTGTTGCACGCTTTTTTCACTGCCTTCAAGACTTGTTTTCATAAGCTCTACAGCAAGGTTTGAGCCTTTTTGCAACTGACTAACCGTGTCTTCAATCTCTTGCGTTGACTGTTGAGTGCGGTGCGCTAATTGGCGAACTTCATCTGCTACAACGGCAAAACCGCGTCCCGCCTCTCCTGCTCTAGCGGCCTCAATTGCGGCATTAAGTGCCAATAAATTAGTCTGCTCGCTTACACCTTTAATAACTTCAAGCACTTGGCCAATACTGGCTGTATGCGTATTTAAACTGTTTATAGTTTGCTGAGCTTTTTCCATATTACCCGAGAGCTGGTGGATAGTTGCAACACTGTGGCTTAATGCTTCTTGGTTTTGTGTTGAATGTTCATCTGCATTTTTAGCAAGCTGCGATGCACTCTCTGCATTACTTGAAATATCCATTGATGTGGCAGAAAACTGGTTGATAGCCGCTGCAACACTATCGGTTCGTTTACTTTGATCATCATACATAGACAGCGAAGAATGTGTTTGTGATACCAAGCTTTCAATAGCTGTATCTAATTGCTTTGTAGACTCTTTTACTTGCTCTATTGAATGCTGAATTTTTTCGATGAAAATATTAAATGAATAGCTTAAATCGCCAAATTCATCGTCGTTTTCAACGGTTAAACGCCTTGTTAAATCGCCCTCACCTTGTGCTATATCTTTAATAGCATCGTTTAAACGATTCATTGGCTGCATTAAATAGCGTAATAAAATCTGCATCATAATTATAATAGTGATAATTCCTATCACCATAAAAACAGCTGCAGTTTGGCCAAAATTAGAGACACTGGCATACGCTTTATCTTTGTCTATAACAACACCTAGGTACCAATCTACGTTTTCAATACCACTAATTTTTGTAAACGAAATAAGCTTAGACTCTCCGTTTATCTCGTACTGGGTAAACTCACTTTGTAAAGGCGTATTAGTGCCAAAGATGTCTGATGTATTTTTTAAGTTTAACTGAGCATTTGGATGGCTTAACACTTGGCCTTTGCTGTCGAGTAAAAAACCATAACCGAGTCCTAAAAAGTCAATATCGTTGATAATTTTTGTCACGGTCTGCATATCAATATCGGCACCTGCAACGCCGCTAAATTGGCCATTTTGGAGTATGGGTACTACCGCTGAAATTGTAAGCTCGTTAGTTGTCACATCAATATAGGGAGTTGTAAATGCGGTATTTGATTTGTTTTCGACTAATTTATACCAAGGGCGAGAAGTCGCATCAAAATCTGGAGGTAATACAACTGATTGATCGTTTAATATAAACGTGCCGCTGGATTTACCTATATACGTATTTTTAAAGCTTCCGGCAAGCTCTGCAGTATTTAATTGTGAAAGGGTGAGTGCTTTAGAATCATTAGCTTTATGGGTTTTAGCAATTGATATAACAATCGCCAACTTTGCATTTAACCAACTCGCTATATTTTGTGAAACAGATTCGGAATTTTGTTGTAATACTAGGCTTAACTGCTGCTCGGTTTGCTTGCGCATCGCAATGTAGTTATTAAAAGTAAATAACCCTAGCACCAAAACCAAAATTAAAGAGGCTGCAATAGTCACTTTGGAAGTAAATTTCAACGAGTTAAGCATATACATCCTTTTTATTATTTATCGTTATTAGCCTTACTGTTTTAGCAAAAATTTAGCTAAATGTCCTAGTAAAAGAGACTTACAGTTAGGTTATTGATGAAAAATAAGAATAAAGGATTGTAAAAAAAATAGGCTTTGGTGGGTAACTGGCTAATATTAAAATAATTAATGACTAGATTTATTATTTATGGAACGTTCCCATTAACTGTAGCTTTATAAGTGACTGAATACGTATTCAGTCACTCTTGTATAGTCTGTTATTTCCACTTATTTGCTAAGCGAACAACATTTAAACCGTACCATGCAATAAATACATAACATAACATTGGAACAAAAAAGCTTTGCTGTATATTTACTGTATCAGCTATAAACCCTTGTAGTAATGGTACAAGTGCACCACCAACAATTGCTAAACATAACCAACCAGAACCTTTGCTCGTCAATGATCCTAGTCGCTCGATTGCAACTGAAAATATAGTCGGGAACATAATTGAGTTAAATAAACCAATTGCCAATACTGAGTATAAAGCGACGTCACCTTGAGTAAAAATAGTGATCAATAATAGCGCAATAATACTAAATGCATTAAACGCTATAGCTTTAGAAGGTGCAATCTTTTGTAATAATACAGAGCCAATAAAACGCCCTACCATTGCCCCGCCCCAGTAATAACTAATAAGTGCAGCCGCAGTATGCTCTTCAAGTCCTGCTATGTGCGCCTCACCAAAGTAGTTAACTAAAAAGCTGCCAATGGCAACCTCCCCACCTACATAACAAAATATAGCAAGTACACCCATAGTTAAGTGCGGTGCTTGCATTAACGAACGAGATTCAATTGCTGTATTATTTTCCTCTTTGTGGGCTTCAATATCTGGAAGCTTTATAAAGACAAATACAATAGCGATAAGTAATAAAGCGCCAGCAAGCATTAAATAAGGCACTTTTACAGATTCAGCAGTTGCTGCAGATGCAGCTAAACTACCTGCCGTACCGAAAAATAATAAACCACCAACATAAGGCCCAACGGTAGTACCAAGCGCATTAAGTGCTTGTGCTAAATTTAGACGAGAAGAAGCTGTTTTTTCGCTGCCAAGAGCAGCAACATAAGGGTTAGCAGAAACCTGAAGTACTGTTACGCCTGCAGCAAGTACAAATAAAGCGCCTAAAAATAGCCAATATTCATGTACTACAACAGCAGGGTAAAACAACATACACCCCATTGAAGCCACAATTAAACCAGTTAAAATCCCTTTTTTGTAACCAAATTGCTTAACTAAAAGCCCCGCCGGAATAGAAACAATAAAGTAAGCCCCAAAAAAGCAAAACTGTACTAGCATCGCTTCAAAAAAGCTCAAATCAAATACGCCTTTTAAGCGTGGTATTAGTACATCGTTTAAAACAGTAATAAAACCCCATAAAAAAAATAGGGTCGTCATTGCAGTCAGTGGAAACAGATAATTTTTATTTGGCTGTTCGTTGACCGCAAATGATTGGTTTGTATTTATTTCACTCACGTCGTTTTCACTCCATTAACAAGTTGAAAACGATTTTACATGTTTAAATATAAATTAGTCAGCGCACTTATGGAACGTTCCAGCAATGTTATTCACATTGCGTGTTGGTCGCACTAATAATTCGGTCTATTTCGCCACTGTTATTAAACTGATAAAGCCCTTCGTTTATATCCTCTAATACTAAAAGCCAGTTATGCGCACGCTTACTAATGGCAAAATATAACGAGTTATATTGCAAAGGAATGCTTTCTTGCTCAATGGAAGAAAGCAAAGACTGTTTTTCAGGTTTAGTTAAAGAGGAGTAAGCCACAGATGATTTCAAAGCTTGAGGATCGCCTATAACCAAATCAACACGCTTAGCAGTCAGTAGCTTAACAAGCTGTAAATCATCAACAGAGGTGATAACTTCAAACTCGCCATTGTCCATCATGGCATCAAACTCTGGCGTATTTTGATACCCTCGAACAACACCAATCTTAAGCCCTTTGAGCGAGTTCAAGTTTCCTGTGAAATGGTCTGTATCGACTTTCCTTTTTAAAAAAGCAATTTTGCCACCTTTAAAGGAATTAGATAAGCCGAGTAATTCTCGACGTGTTTTACCATCAACATAATCGGAGGGGGCTGTATCTTCTATAAAGTATTCAGGCATTAGTATGTCAGCCCTGCCTAGTTCTACATTTCGTACCGCTCTTGCCCAAGGCAGAAATTCAATATATACGCTGTAGCCCTTACTATTTAACAAGGCAATTGAAAATTGATAAACCCAGCCTTTATTACATACATTATTACCAATATAGGGAGGCCAATCGAGTGTGGCTAGATGAAGTGTTTGTTTGGAGTTTTTAGCTTCATAGAGCACCCCTGATTTATGGGAATGCCCAGTTAAGGTGTGTTGAGTACCATTTTGAAAATACTCAACCGATGTTTCAGCAAAACTATTACTAGTTGTTAGCAATAATATAAAATAAAACCAGCGCATTTTAGTATCTATTTGTGATTAATAGTGTTTTTAAGTTTAGCTACTACTATCACTTTTGCACAAATAAACCTTAACTAATCAGCTTTTTTGCCACCTCATTTTATTGTTTGTATCACGAGAGCTAATAATAGTATCGTCACTACTCTCAACGCCGCCTAATTTAGCTAAGCGGTCATACAAAACTACATTACAGGTTGCCGCTAAGTTCATGCAGCCAATAGTTGGAATATATACCACTTCATCACACCACTTTAAAACGTCTTTTGGTACAGAGCCATCTTCGGGGCCAAATACATAAAATGCATTTTCAGGATGCTTAAACTCAGGAAGTGGCGTTGCCCCTTCAATAAGCTCAATGACAACAACGGTAGCACCCTCTGGTTTTACCGCTTCTAAACTATCAGTTTCGGTTAAAGGGATACGCTCAAGTGCGTTCTTAGTATCGGTATGAAATTTTTTGGCATTTAAGTAACGATTACCGGTAAAAAACACTTGTTTGGCGTCATAACAGCCTGCTGCACGCAATACACCGCCAACATTTGTCGGGCTTTTAGGATTGATTAAACCAATTACGGCTTGTTGTTTACTCATTAATCTACGTCCTTTGTTGGCCATTCTGCAATGTACAAATCAAAGTCGTCGAGCTTTACATCGCAATCTTTTACTGTTTTGTCTTTTACAGAAATACCTAGCTCATGCATCTTTGTTTTATCGCCACTATTTAATAATGGGTGCCAAGAAGCCAAACCACGACCTTCATGTAAACGACGGTAACTGCAGCTTTGTGGCATAAAAAAGATGTCTTTAAGGTTTTCTTTTGTGAGTTTTACACAAGAAGGAACAAGCGTTTGGCGGTTTTCGTACTCGCTACAACCACAGGTGTTGTTATCGAGATACTGACATACAATATTAGTAAATATTAATTGCTCACCTTCGCGTAACTGATCGGTGGCGGTAAATTCGTCTTCATCTTCGCTATCAATAAACGTATTTAAACAACATTTTCCGCATCCATCACAAATGGCTTCCCATTCGTTTTGACTCATGTCGCTTAAGCTTTTTTTAAGCCAAAATTGTGTATTTGCTAATTGTTGATCAAACATAGTTTTCTCGTGCCCCCTAAAGAGCGCGCATTCTACCGTATTGCTGTAAATGGCGCAAAGCCAATACCCTTTCAAAGTACTGGCTTTGCGCTACAAATTAGTTTTGAGATTTAACCCAACGCTTAATTTTTTTCTCAAGGATTGGCATTGGCAATGCGCCATCAATTAATATTTGCGTGTGAAACGCTTTAATATCAAATTTATTGCCGAGTTGTTTTTTAGAAAAATCACGTAATTCTTGAATTTTAAATTGCCCTAGCTTGTAAGAAAGCGCTTGCCCTGGCCATGCTATATAGCGCTCTACTTCAGCAATTACATCGCTCTTTGCCATAGACGAATTTGCAAGCATGTAATCTATACCTTGTTGACGCGTCCACCCTTTTGCATGAAAACCAGTATCAAGCACTAAACGCATTGCGCGTAATTGCTCATCCGATAAACGCCCGTACCACATATAAGGGTCGGTAAATAAGCCTAGCTCTTTGCCTAAGCTTTCTGCGTAAAGCGCCCAACCTTCGGCAAACACCGTATAGCCACCAAATTTACGAAAATCAGGTAAGCCCTCTATTTCTTGCTGAAGTGCTATTTGAAAGTGATGGCCTGGGGCTGCTTCGTGAATCGATAAAGTTTCGAGTAAAAATTTAGGCTGCGCTTTTAAGTTATAAGCATTGATATAAAAAATACCAGGGCGAGAGCCATCAGGCGCCGGAGATGCATAAGATGCACCTGCTGCCGACTGCGCTCTGTAGGCTTCAACTGCTTTTACAACGTAAGGTGCTTTGGGTGCTATGTTAAAAAGTAGAGGTAAACGCGCATCTATTTTTTTCTTAACGTTTTCATATGCCGCAATTAACTCCTCGGGCGTGTCGTAGTAAAATTCATCTGAATCACGTAAATGATCAAAAAATTCAGATAGCTCACCTTTAAAGCCTACGGTTTCTTTTACTTTTTTCATTTCGCTTAAAATACGCGACACTTCACTTAAACCAATGTCATGAATTTCGTCTGCAGATAAGCTAAGCGTTGTGTTTTTCTTAATTTGGTATTCGTACCATGCTTTACCGTTTGGTAAGTCACTGTAACCTACGCTTTCTCGACTATTAGGAATATATTGATTAGCTAAAAAGTCACTCATGCTTTTATAAGCCGGTACTAAGTGCTGCATAATCAATTGACGATACTGCGCTGTAATTTTTTGCTTTTGCTGTGCGCTAAACGATTCTGGTAATTTTTTAATTGGACCCCAAAATAGTGAATCTTCGGCATTTTTAACTACATGAGCTGCAAATTGTGGCTGTAATTTTTCAGCAAGTGGCTTTGGTAACGTAATACCTAGTTTAATGCCTTGCGCCATTGAACGCTCTACACTTGCAAGCCACTTTACAAAACCTTCGCTACGCGAGATAAAAGCGGTGTAATCTTCAACGGTATTAAACGGCTGAGCACTTTGACCTGAACCAAAACCTGCAAAGGTGTTATGCGCACCCGCCATTTGATTTATTGGTAGTAAATAATCAGGGAACTGCATGCCTTCTAATTTAAGTGCAAGGTCACGCTCTAATATTTCAAAACTTAAAAGCGATTGCCCTGTTAACTGTGCTTTATCTATAAAGTTTAATCGCTGTTGATATTTTTTATAAAAAGCTGCCTTTTTTGCTCTATTTTCTTTTGAAATCACAGGCGTGAATTGATCGTTAAACTCATTACGACCATTGTACGTTGCGCTGATGGGGCTATATGTGAGCGATTCATCGTAATACTGTGCAACAAGTACATCGAGTTGTTGCTCTGCTGAAAGCTCTGAAACAATACCTGCTGATGCGTTAGCTGTGTTTAACTGTGTACTGGTATTAGTGTGTGTACTAAGCTCAGTATTCATACAGCCACTTAAAGCAAACATAACGCCACTGGCAACTAATGCTAATTTAATTGATTTCATGATAATCCTTTTTAATATCGTTTTTTAATTATGCGCATTAAAGCGTGCTTAATAAAGAAATTACGATAGATTGCATTCATCGTATTAAATTTGCACTTTTATCTGAACTTGTTACATTTCTATTAATTAAAATATGATTTAAAAGAAAAATAAAATGAAAAAACAACTACTCAGCACCTCTATTGCCTTACTTTGCTTAACCGCTTTTAATACCCATGCAGTTACATACCTATCAGCTAAAGCCATGGTTGATGTTAAAGATGGCAAGCTCATTAAATCGCCCTTAATTACTATTGATGATGGCGTAATTACAAACATTGAACAAAATAAAAAACCAACGCTGACTAAAGATGATAAACATATTCAACTCCCTGATTTAACCCTTATGCCAGGTTTAATGGATATGCATGTGCATTTAACAAGCGACCCTACGGTTCCGCGCAGTGAACGTTTAGGCCAGTCAGTTCCTAGAATGGCAATTAAAGCGGCTCATTTTGCTAAAAGAACCTTAGAAGCCGGATTTACAACAGTTCGTAATGTTGGCGCAGAAGGTTACAGCGTTATAGCGGTGCGTGACGGCATAAATGCGGGTGACATAGTTGGCCCTCGTATTTGGGCTGCGGGGCCATCACTCGGAATTACCGGCGGGCACTGTGATAACAACCGATTACCTCCTGAGCTTAAATATACTTCAAGTGGCGTCGCAGACGGTCCATGGGCTGCGCGTATAAAAGTACGCGAAAACATTAAATACGGGGCAAACGCTATTAAGTTTTGCGCCACAGGTGGAGTATTTTCAAAAGGGACTAAAGTAGGTGCACAGCAGTATTCTTTTGAAGAAATGAAAGCCATCGTTGATGAAGCCCATATGCGAGATTTACCTGTTGCAGCTCATGCACACGGTACAAGCGGGATTAAAACAGCCATTAAAGCAGGTGTTGATAGCGTAGAGCACGCCAGCTTTTTAGATGACGAAGCGATAGCACTTGCCAAAGAGCATGGAACTTGGCTCTCTATGGATATTTATAATACCGAATATACGCTAACTTATGGCGAGCAAAACGGCGTAGACGAAGAAAACCTAAATAAAGAGCGCCAAGTGTCTAAAAGGCAACGTGATAGCTTTAGCCGTGCTGTAAAAGCGGGTGTTAAAATGGTGTTCGGTACCGATGCAGCAATTTACCCGCACGGAGATAATGCAAAACAGTTTAGCCGCATGGTTGAATTTGGCATGACAGAACTACAAGCCATTCAAGCATCAACTATTAATAGCGCTAAGTTATTAAAAATGGATACTCAGTTAGGACAAATTAAAACCGGATTTGCAGCTGATATAATTGCGGTAAAAGCAAATCCTCTTAAAAGTATTAAAACCTTAGAGGCAGTACCTTTTGTAATGAAAGCAGGTGTTGTTTATAAAAACCAGTTGTAAATACACGCTATTAAGGCTGAGTTTACCCAGCCTTAATAAAACTCTCACCTATATTGAATATGCCATAAAAGGGTCACCGCCCCCCTATTAGACTTGTTTTTGTTTGTTAATTATTCGAACAGTTTTATTTAATCAAATAAAATGAACTTTCTATTCACTTTAAAAACAATAACCATTATCATTCGCGCAAATTCAATAACGCGAATAGTTATCACTCTATGAAAACGTTTAAGTACTCTCTTATTACTCTTGCTTGTTTAAATGCAAATGTGGCATTTGCCCAAAATACACAAGTTGATGCTGATATTGAACGCATCAGCGTATACGAAAAGCAAAACCGTGTGGTGATGAGCTCTGGTCTTGCTACTAAATCAGACATGTCTTTAATGGAAACACCTGCACCGGTTGTAATTATTGACCGAGAACTGATTGAATCTCAAGGTGTAGACAGCTTACAAGATTTAGTTAGAAACGTAAGTGGCTTAACACAAGCAGGTAATAATTACGGTATTGGTGATAACTTAGTAATTCGTGGTTTAGATGCAAACTACACCTACGATGGTATGTATGGTGGTGCAGGCCTGGGTAATACATTTAACCCAACTCGTTCACTTACAAATGTTGAATCTGTTGAGGTTTTAAAAGGCCCAGCAACAGGTTTATATGGCATTGGTAGTGCAGGTGGCGTAATTAACCTAATTGAAAAAAAACCAGAGTTTGAAGAAAAACACAAAGTATCGGCTGAGCTTGGCCAGTGGGATAGCTATTCATTATCGTTTGATAGCACTAACGCTATAACAGATAATTTAGCTTATCGTGTAATGGCTAAAACAGCGTCAAGTGACGGCTTTCGCGATTTAAAAGAAGATCGCGACGAAATTTATACCTCGCTTAAATACGTGCTAAACGACAGACAAAACATCATGCTTTCTGCAGCCTATATAAAAGATGAAATAGCGGTTGATTCTATTGGTCACCCTATTCGTATTTACAACGCAGAAACTGCAAACGGTTTAAGCGCAGGTGAAGTAACCGGTGCCGATTTAGTAAACGATCCGACAGGAAGCGGCGTACAGTTAAGTGATGCACAACGCGACCAACTTGCTAATTCGCTATCTGCATCTGATGGCTTAACACCTTATAGCTTTGGCACAAATGGTATTATTTCACCAATGGCTGATGCCAACGAAGGTGAAGAGCTGCGTTTTAAATTAACGCATAACTACTACATTACTGACGATTTGTTTTTAAACCAGCAGCTACAGTACCGCAACTACACATCTAGTTTTGCACGCCAAACAGGTGCATATAACTACGTCTATTCAACGCGCAGTGGAATTATCAATAACGACCCCCGAGCTCCATTAGTTGAAGACGGTGTACTTTACCCATATGCAGCACGCCGCCAAGAATACCGCCAAGTAGAAGCAGATGAAAAATCATGGCAGTACTTCTTAGATTTACGTTATGACTTTATGTTAGGCGACGTAGATAACGAATTACTAGTTAACGCCAACTACGAAGATAGAGATATTCGTTTTAAACAATTCTCAATATGGGATCAAGATTACGTACTCACAAACAATGATGGTGATGTAACGTACCAAGGTTCTTTGCCGTATATTTACGATATAAGAGAACCAAATTGGCCAACCGGTAACTTTGAAAATTACGATCCGCTTAAAACAAGTGACTACAATAAAAAAGTACAAGCATGGGGCTTAGGTATTCAACATGTAGGCTACATAACTGAAGAACTTACAACGCGTATTGGTGTGGCATATAACCGAATTGAGCAAACTTATGAGCACTTTGGTGTTGATGAGCGTTACAGCTCTAGCCGTGCAGAGCCAACTCCTGAAGCGAGTACATCAGATTCTGGCTTAACGTATAACCTGGGTGCGACGTATCAGCCATCTGAAGATTTATCTGTATTTGTAAATCATTCAAAAGGGCGTACAGCGTATAGTGTATTAGGCTCTGTGGCAGGTAATGAAGCTGACCGAGAAGATTCAGAGTCTATAAGTAACGACCTAGGCTTTAGATTTAAAGCATTTGATGACCAACTACTCGCATCTGTTGTTATATTTGAAAGCTCTCGTACTAATTTAGAATACGCAAACCCGCTTTATGACGCTTTAACATCAAGCTCAGATGTACCTGAAAGCTATTATGATGGTAAAGAACAAACAAAAGGTGTTGAGCTTGATTTAAATGCTTACTTGAACGATAAATGGAAAGTAAACGTAAACGGTATTTATCAAGATGCACGTGACAAAAGTAATCCTAATAGCAGCAGTTACGATACACGCCAAAAAGGTGTGCCTTACGTAACAGCAAGTACATGGGTAACCTACTACGCAGATATGTTTAATTTACCTGAGGCTGTAAATATAAGTGGTGGTATTACGTTTGTAGATAACAGAAGTACTAATTCAAGTTCGTTTTCGATTCCTGATGGTTATGTACCAAGTTACACGACTTACGATACAGCTGTATCGTATACAACTGATAAATGGCATATGCAGTTAAACTTAAATAATTTGTTCAACAAAAAGTATTATTCAAAAGCAATGTTTTTAGGTGGTATGCTAGGGGAAGAGCGTAATGCAAAACTAAGTTTTAGTTACACACTTTAATTGGTTAACCTGAACTCTGGATAATAAATCTATCTCAAGCAGCTATTTTCAGCGCTCAGGTTAGTTAAATACTTAAAAAGCACGGTTTTCTAATTTAGAAGCCGTGCTTTTTTGTGTTTTATAAACGCTTAATCTAAATTAAATAGTAACCACTATGCGACCGTTGATTTCACCTTTGAGCATATCATCAAAAATTTCATTAATGTCCTCTAAACGCTTTTCTTCGATAATTGCTTTTACTTTACCTTGAGCGGCAAATTCCAAGCATTCTTGCAAATCTTTACGCGTACCAACAATGGACCCTACTACTGACACACCATTAAGCACAGTATCAAAAATAGGAAGCGGCATATCCTCTGGAGGTAATCCCACTAATACACATTTACCGCCACGGCGTACACTTTTATAGGCTTGTTCAAACCCCGCTTTAGACACCGCAGTACAAACAACACCATGCGCGCCACCGACTTGTTCAAAAATAGCTTCGCTTGGAACCACCTCTTTAAAATCGAGGGTGATATCTGCGCCTAGCTCTTTAGCAAGCGCGAGTTTTTCTTTACCTGTATCAACAGCTATTACATTAAAACCCATTGCTTTAGCGTACTGTACTGCTAAATGACCAAGCCCGCCCACACCAACAATAGCAACCCACTGCCCTGGTTTAGCACCGGATACTTTTAATGCTTTATAGGTTGTAACACCTGCACAAAATAATGGAGCAGCCTCAGAAAAACCGAGTTCTTCTGGTATTTTTACAACGTAGTCGCCATGCGCTAAACAATATTCTGCATAACTACCGTCAATGGAATAGCCAGTATTGTGCTGCGATAAACACAGTGTTTCTTTACCATCTAGGCAAAACTCACAGTGCCCACATGCACTATAGAGCCAAGGAATACCGACTCTGTCGCCAACTTCTAAGTGTTTTATATTGCTTCCGACTTTTTCGATAACGCCGACACCTTCGTGCCCTGGTACTAATGGCATTTTTGGTTTTACTGGCCAATCCCCATGACAGGCATGTAAATCGGTATGGCAAACGCCACAGGCCGCTATTTTTACTAAAACATCATTTATTCCCACCTCAGGAATTGGTAAGTCTGTTATTTCTAATTTACCTTTGTATTGAGTATTAATTGCAGCTTTCATAGTCATTCCATCGTATGTGAAAAAATTAAAAATAAGATTTTATTTACGTATTGTTGTGTACAACATATCCCAATATAGATGTATAAATATTAATCTAAATCATATTTTAGTCATTTAAATTAACTTATAAGCCTGCTAAGAACTTGCTATCCATAATGAGCGTGCTAGCATTTACTTTCTGAAATTACTGAAAGTTACTAAGCTATGAGTTTATCCGAAAAGAATTTTGCCTTTGTAATGCATTGTGGTGAGATGGGCAGCCGCTGGGGATTCAATCGTACGATCGGACAAATGTGTGGTTTGCTGATTATTACTAAAAACCCAATGACAGCTAATGAGATTGCAGATGCGCTTAGTATTTCTCGCGGTAATGTAAGTATGGGCATTAAAGAGCTGCAATCGTGGCAGTTAATTAAAGTACAGCATATTCCTGGCGATCGTAAAGAGTACTACGCCCCTGCTGGCGATATATGGGATATGGCAAATCGCGTATTTGAAGAACGTAAAAAGCGCGAAATTGAGCCCACCTTAACGCTACTACGCGATAACTTATTAGACGAAGCCAGTAACGACGATGAACTTTACGCACAAAAACAAATGGGTGAGATTCACAACCTACTTGAAACAGTCACTAAATGGTCATCAGAACTACAGCGTTTAACGCCAGAGCAACTTAATAAGCTAATGAAGCTAGGTTCTGGAATTGGTAAAGTTATTGACCTAAAAGAAAAGATATTCAAAAAAGAATAAAGCCGCAATTGCGGCTTTATTTATAGGTATATTTTAAAAATTAGATTTTTGGATAACCAATTCTATCCGACAAGTAACCTACACTAGTAGCAAAGTAATACGATCGATTCCAATGCATAAACACTTTGTAGTTATCGTACGCTAAGTACATACGGCCATTTATATCATCAGGCATAACCAGCGCAGCACTTACGTCTACATTAGGTAAATCAGAACCATCAGCTTTACGAACACCCAGTGCTTGCCAATCAGCTAATGAGCGCTCTGAGTCATTCCAATATTCTAACCACTGCTTGCGAGTTTTGGTACCACGCACTAAAACGTATTTACTATCAAAGTTTTCAGGTAACTGAACTTGGCGACCCCACGTAAGAGAGTCGTTCCAGCCTTCTTGCTTTAGATAATTAGCAATTGAGGCAAAAGCATCTTCTTTTGTAGTCCAAATATCTTTACGACCATCGTTGTTGTAATCAACCGCGTAAGCATTAAAAGAGGTAGGCATAAATTGCGTTTGCCCCATTGCGCCTGCCCAAGAGCCTTTAAATTTATCAAGCGTTATGTGGCCCGACTTTAAAATATCCAGTGCAGCCCAAAGTTGGCGCTTATAAAGTGCTTCACGGCGTCCATCAAAAGCAAGTGTCACTAATGATGAAATAACGTTATGACCGCCTTGAATTGTACCAAAGTTACTTTCAAGCCCCCAAAGCGCGACTATAAAGCGTGCTTGTACGCCAAACTCTTTCGCTACTTTTTCAAGTACCTCTTTGTTTTCTGCGTAAAGCTTACGTGCGCGGTCAATTTTCCATTGTGGTACACGTTTTGGTAAATACGTTTCAAGGGTTTCTTTTACTTCTGGCTGGTTTTTGTCAGCCGAAACCACTTTTTCTTTATACGTTGCTGTTGCAAACGCATCGTCAATAAGTTTGGCTTCGTAACCTTTTGCGATAGCTTCTTGCTTTAAATTCGCTAAATAATCTTGAAATTCAGCCTGAGTTTTTGCCATAACAGGTGAGCTTAAACATACACCACATAATATAACGATAAGTTTTTTAATCACTATCAACTCCATTGTCTTTTCGTAATTGGCTTAGCAAATTTTGCTCAGGTGGTGGAATTTGTAAGTAGTAGCCTTTATCAGGATTTGATAACGCTGCTTTTACAGTTTCTAAATCTGCCCCACCTAAATGCTCACGTTTTGCTAAATTGATGATCATCACATAAACAGGTTGACCAAACATAGTCATCAAAGGTTCCGGAACTTTGCTAAAATCATCTCTTTTTTCAACAAATAAGAACGTATCCGCTTTTTTCTTACTTTTATATACTGCAGTGAGCATTATGGCCCTATAAATTCTTGCTTAACAATGCCGCACACTATAACATGAGAGTAATAATAAGTTAGAAAAATTAGATTAGAAATTTCAATAAAGGCCCTATTCAGCCTACGTTTATCTAAAATTAATTTCTAATCAGACAAATCAATTGAGCGTGTATGTCGGACCAAATTTTTGAGTTAAAAGGGAATCTTTTTACGTTATCAGTTTTGCATCTTTATAGTACTGATATAAACCTTTTAGCAGAACAACTGTATGTAAAAATAGCCCAGGCCCCTAAGTTTTTTGAGGGTGCGCCTATTGTCGTTAATTTAATTGAAATTAAAAACAGTTCACTTGATTTTGTTCACTTAAAATCATTAATCGAGCGAATGAGTTTTAATGCGGTTGGTGTGTGTAATGGCTCAGATGAGCAACATACTCAAGCAAAGGCTGCTGGCTTATCTGTTTTAAATTATTCACAAGACGTTAAGAGCGAACCTGTTAAACAAGAGCCCAATACATCGATTGTAGAAAAAACGGTGCATTTACCAGCGCAAATTATCAGCGGTACAGTTCGCTCTGGACAACAAGTTTATGCAAAAGATAGAGATTTGATAGTACTTGGCGCAGTTAGTCATGGTGCGGAAGTCATTGCCGATGGGAATGTGCATATTTATGGCACGCTACGCGGCCGCGCTATTGCAGGCGCAAAAGGTTTTAAAGAAGCACACATTTTTTGCCAAAAACTTGAAGCCGAGCTGGTTTCAATAGATGGTAACTACTGGATCAGTGATTCGCTACAAGGTGAACATTGGGGAAATGCAGTGCAAATACAACAAAAAGACGAATCATTAGAAATTTCAGCTTTGGTTAAAGGATAAATCTCATGGCAAAAGTAATTGTCGTTACCTCAGGTAAAGGCGGTGTTGGTAAAACAACATCAAGTGCTGCAATTGGCACAGGCTTAGCGTTAAAAGGCTATAAAACAGTTATTATCGACTTTGATATTGGTTTACGTAACTTAGATTTAATTATGGGTTGTGAACGCCGCGTTGTTTATGACTTTGTAAATGTAATTAATGGTGAGGCAAACCTTAACCAAGCGCTTATTAAAGATAAACGTGTAGATAAATTATTTTTACTACCTGCTTCACAAACTCGTGATAAAGATGCTTTAACACGTGAAGGTGTTGAACGCGTACTAAATGAACTAAAAGAAGACTTTGATTACATAGTATGTGATTCACCAGCAGGTATTGAAGCTGGCGCTATGATGGCAATGTACTTTGCTGATGAAGCAATTGTAACAACAAACCCAGAAGTGTCGTCAGTTCGAGATTCAGATCGTATTTTAGGTATTTTACACAGCAAATCAAAACGTGCTGAAGAAGGCCTAGAAAATATTAAAGAACACTTACTATTAACACGCTATAACCCTGGTCGTGTTGAAAAAGGTGAAATGCTATCGGTAGAAGATGTGCAAGATATTCTGTCAATCCCATTATTAGGGGTTATTCCTGAATCGCAAGCGGTATTAAGTGCTTCAAACTCAGGCCAACCTGTTATATTGGATACAGAATCTGATGCAGGCCAAGCTTATTCTGATGCAATTAACCGCTTACTAGGTGAAACCGTCGATTTTCGCTTCTTAGACGTTGAGAAAAAAGGCTTATTTAAACGGATTTTTGGAGGTTAACGTGTCTTTACTTGACTACTTCCGCTCAGAAAAGAAAAACAGTGCGTCACTAGCAAAAGAGCGATTGCAGATCATTGTCGCGCACGAGCGTTCTCAACGAGGAACGCCGGATTACTTACCACAATTAAAACAAGATATTTTAGATGTGATCCGTAAATACGTGAACGTAAGTACCGATGCAGTTCAGGTTCAGTTTGATCAAAACGAAGACGATTTAGCCGTACTTGAGCTAAACGTTACACTACCTGATGAAGAAAAGAAGTAATTGAAGAAAGGGCGCTTTATAAGCGCCCTCTTTATTTTCATTTACTATGTAATAACTTTCTAAATATCTATGTTTTAATCCCTTGCATACAACTAAAACTTTTTCACTATGTAACACAAAAATTATAGATAATACCAATTCGCTTAATTAATTGATCTATTTTGAGGATGGAAAAACGTGTTGATAGTTAGGCAAAAAAAATCGCTATTTAGTTGTTCTCGGCAATTGCTCCTGCATTGCTCTACCTTCTGCATCCATGCAGTCGTAAATGAGATTTTTTTAACACAGGTAACGACACGTTTAGCGCCGCAAAATGATTAAGTATTATTGCGGATTGGTATAAGTATTACACAGTAAAAAAATATCCAGTCTTAAGTATCCCATTCTTTTAAAGCGTCTTTAACGTAGTTATAGCGCCAAGAGCTTAATAAATCAGGCTTAATATGGCTTTCTTTTTGTTTTGACGTTAACTTCCAATTCCAACTAATCAATTGATTAATTTGCTTTTTAGAGGCCATAACGTCTTCTGGTATATTGTGCTCTTTAGCGACTTTAGTGATCTTTTGTTTAATATCTTTGGCTACTTTTTTATAGGTAGGAAAATCAATTAAGCGCTTAAGTACATCAGGATGCTCAGCATCTGGTACTGCTTTGGCAACTTCAATACACTTGATTATATCTACACCAGAGCGATTAACTTCAATAGCTTCAACTCCTGGAATTTGACGTAGAGCATTTAAACTTGAAGGACCACGTTTGGCAATTTCAGTCATGTTATGTTCTTTTAACACAAAATTTAGCGCTAAATTTTTCTTAATGGCTTTGTTTCTGCGCCATACAGCAAGTTCTTTTAAAACCGCAAGTTCGTGCGGTTTGAGTTGCCATGCATTTTTAATATCTTTATATAAAAGCTCGTCTGGTGTTTGAAACGCACGTTTTTTAGCTATCAGCTCACTCTCGTTTATTACAATGTCAAAGAACCCAGCGGCATTAATACGCTCTATAATCAGCTCGAAACACGGCAATAAGTAAAAAGTATCTGCAGCAGCATAATCTAACTGTTTTTTAGTTAACGGACGTTGCAGCCAGTTAGTGCGTGACTCACTTTTATCTATTTCAATACCTTGCAACTCTTTTACCATAAGGGCAAAGCCCATACAGTTACCTTCCCCAAGTAACTGCAACGCAAATTGTGTATCAAAAAGTGGGGATGGAACAAAGCCTGCGTATTTTTGAAAAACCTCAATATCTTCTGAAGGAGAATGCAGTACTTTTAAAACACTAGGATCTTTTAGTATTTCCCAAAAATCGAATAATGAGAGCTCAGCTAACGGATCGATAAGCGCTAAATGCTCACCATCAAAAACTTGGATAAGTGCAACTTCTGGATACAAAGTGCGACGACGCATAAACTCAGTATCAATAGCTAAAATAGGCTTATTTTTTATTTGTTCAACAAAAGTGTTCAGTTGATTTTGGGTTTCGATCAATTGGTATTGCACTTAATCTCCTACAATAAAAAAGCCGACATATGTCGGCTTTTTTATAGGTTGCTAATCTTTCAAGGCTCTTCGGAGTATTTTACCTACGTTAGTTTTAGGTAACTCATCCCTAAACTCTACCAGTTTTGGGACCTTGTAATTAGTTAAATTATCACGACAGTGACTTATTATATCTTTTTCAGTTAAAGAAGGGTCTTTTTTAACAACAAAAACTTTAACTTGTTCACCACTTACATCGTGAGGAATACCAATAGCAGCAACTTCAAGCACACCTTCGTGCATAGCCACTACCTCTTCTATCTCATTAGGGAAAACATTAAAGCCAGATACAATGATCATGTCTTTTTTGCGATCTACAATAAAGAAGAAACCTTCATCGTCATAAGTTGCAATATCACCTGTTGCAAACCAGCCATCTTTTAAACATTCAGCTGTTGCATCTGGTCGATTGTAATAGCCCACCATAACCTGCGGGCCTTTCACACACATTTCACCCGGTTCACCTTTAGCGGCCTCTTCACCGTTATCAAGTATTAGCTTAATCTCAGTATTAGGCGCAGGCAAACCAATAGAGCCGTTATATGCTTCTAAATCATAAGGACTAATAGTTACTAATGGAGAACATTCTGTAAGGCCATAGCCTTCCATTAATTTTGAGCCAGTCACTTTTTGCCACTTTTCAGCAACAGGACGTTGCACGGCCATACCGCCACCAAGTGACATTTTTAAATGACTGAAATCAAGTTCAGCAAAACCTGGTGTGTTTAATAAACCGTTAAATAACGTATTAACACCAGTAATAGCTGTAAATTTATGCTGACCTAGCTCTTTAACAAACCCAGGCATATCTCGTGGATTTGTGATTAATATATTTAAACCACCGTACTTCATAAACGTCAGGCAGTTAGCTGTTAAAGCAAATATATGATAAAGCGGTAAAGCGGTAACAACAACTTCTGTACCACGATTTAACACTTTGTCTAAACAGCCTGAAACTTGCTCAAGGTTACCAACCATATTGCCATGGCTCAGCATTGCCCCTTTTGATACACCTGTTGTGCCACCGGTGTACTGTAAAAAAGCAAGATCGGACAAGCTCATTTCAGGACGTGTATATTTAGTTTCATCTGCAGCTAAAACGTCTGAAAAGTTAATTGTGTTTGGTAAGTTGAACTTTGGCACCATTTTTTTAATGTGCTTAACAACAAAGTTAACTATGTGCTTTTTAAGCCCACCAACCATGTCGCCTACTTGCGTTACTACAATGTGTTTAACATCAGTGTGTGCAAGTGACTTTTCAAGTGTGTCAGCAAAGTTTGCTAAAATGAAAATAGCGGTAGTGTCAGAATCCTTTAACTGATGCTCTAACTCACGCACAGTGTAAAGTGGGTTAACATTTACAACCACACAACCTGCACGTAAAATACCTAAAATGGTGACTGGTGTTTGTAGTAAGTTAGGCATCATTACGGCAACTTTGTCGCCTTTTTTAAGACCTAAATCATTTTGGATGTAGGAGGCAACCTTTTTAGTTGCTGTATCTATTTCGCTATAAGACAGCGTTTTACCCATATTAGTAAATGCAGGTAAATCGGTGTAGTCAGTAAAACTTTTTTCGAACACTTCGAGTAACGAGTTGTAATGCTCAGGATCGATTGTTTCAGGCATACCCTCTGGGTAGCGCTTAAGCCAGATTTTTTCCACTCTTAGCCCCTGTTTATAATTATATTTTTATTAACCTTAATCTAAGTAAGGCGCTTTAACAATTGAGCAAATACTCTAATGGAGGAATAATCCCACATTTTACGTAAACTTACAATTAACATGCACCATTTTGCAGCATAAAGTCTTGAATATGCTTAAAACATAGTTCACTACTTTGCATATGACAGTGGTGCCCACCATCTACATTAATTACCTTTAAGCTATTGTAATAACTAATATACTTTGCCAGATTTTGTTTTACAAACGAATAACCTTCGTTACCTAAAATTAATTGACACGGTGCAATTAAATCTTTTATTGCACCAATACATTGCGCCTCATCAAACCTAAAACCTGAGTGATTTTTAAGCTTTGGATCAGTTGTTAATGTATAACCATCTAAAACCGATTTTATATTTCGCTGCATTAAAAGAGCAATAAGCTCACTATTCAAATCGGTTGTTTGAGCACGTGCTTCATAAATAAGCTCTTTCGATTTATAAACTCTCTGCTTCTTATTTTTTAAACGCGCTCTATTTAATACTGCACTTTTTAGCTGTTCACATACGCTTTCGCTAGGAGTTGTAACACACCCAATCCCCTCAATAAAGGTAACAGATTTTACATAATCACCAAAGCAACTAGCAAAAATCCCTGCAACCATGGCTCCCATCGAATGCCCAACTAAATGAACTTTTTTAACACCAAGCGCATTAATAAGTTGGTACACATCATCAATATAATCAACAAAATAATAATGTGCATCATCACTTCGCCAAGATGATAAACCATGCCCGACAAAATCAATACAGTACCAAGTGTGCTTTGGCTTAGCTTTACTTAACATTGGTATAAAACTGTGGCAGTTATCTAACCAACCATGCAACGCTATTACTATTTCATCCCCAGAACCTACTTTTAAGCCATGAATATTCAAGTTATTGGTTTCAATATTAAATGGCTGCACGGCAAGTCCTTTATTAATTTAGAGCATCATTGTTTATAGCATACAAGTTGTCAGACCACTAACCGAGAAAATGGTGCAAAATTCGCTATTTAATTATCTTGATGATCTAAAGAAAGCAAAAAATATAAAATAAAATTTAAACAATATCATAAGTTTAATTACAAAAAAAAATAAGCTGATCTTTTTAAATATGTTTGCTTTGTATACCTTTTGAACAATTAAAAGGTGATAGCATTATATGTAGTTAAGCTATAACCAGTATAATTTAAATAAATAGAACTAACAGCGTTAACTACAATTCTATTCATATAACCCTAAATTATAAATATCTTAGATATTCATTTATTTATCATACTATCTGTATACAATATCAGCGGCTATTAAATAAGGTACACTCATAAGGTACACAACCATGAAAAAACAGATCAGCTTATTAGCGCTTTTATGCACCGCTTCTGGTGCTTACGCAGAATCAGCACCTAAAAATGTAATTTATATGATTGGTGACGGCATGGGTCCGGCTTACACCACGGCTTATCGCTATTTTAAAGACGACCCTGCAACAAAAGAAGTAGAAGGCACGGTTTTTGACACTATTTTAAAGGGTATGGCTCGTACCTACCCTGATGACCATACTTATGTGACAGACAGCGCAGCAGGTGCTACTGCACTTAGTAGCGGTCATAAAAGTTACAATGGCGCAATTGCAGTAGATACAGACAAAAAATCAGTTAAAACCATGCTTGAAATAGCAAAAGAGCGCGGTATGACAACAGCGCTTGTAGCAACTTCACAAATTAACCACGCAACTCCAGCAAGTTTTGCGGCGCATAATGAATCACGTAATAATTATAATGATATTGCCAATGATTACATCGACAATAAAATTGCGGGTAAATTACCGGTTGATTTAATGCTTGGTGGCGGTACTAAATACTTTATTCGTGATGACCGTAATTTAGTTGATGAATTTAAAGCCGCTGGTTATCAATATGGCGACGACATTAAAAACCTAGGGCAAATTACACAAATACCTGCAATTGGTTTATACGCACCTAAAGGCTTACCTTTTGCATTAGATGAAAACCCAACTCGTCTTACTCAGTTAACGTCTAAAGCACTTGGTTTATTAGATAATCAAAACAAAGAAGGCTTTTTTGTGATGATTGAGGGCAGCCAAATTGATTGGTGTGGTCACTCTAACGATATTGCCTGTGCAATGGCTGAGATGGATGATTTTGCTAAATCAATCGAAAAAGCAAAAGCCTATGTTGATAAAAACAAAGATACTATTTTAGTCATTACTGCAGATCACTCTACAGGAGGTTTAACCCTTGGCGCACATGGTCAGTACAAATGGGAAACTGATGTAGTAAAAGGTGTTAAAGCAACTGCTGGTAAACTAACTCAACTTTTACTAGATTCTGATGATTTAAAACCAGTATGGACTGCTAACACCAATATTGAATTTACAACTGAAAACCAAATAAAACTTGAGCAAGCTAAAAAAATGGGTGAAAAAGCGCTTAATTTAGCTGTTAAAAGCATTATTAGCGATGCAAGCTTTACTGGCTGGACAACCGGCGGACACACCGCTGTAGACGTGCAGGTATTTGCTTATGGTAAAGGCAGTGAACAATTTATTGGATCGCAAAACAATACCGATATTGCTGATAAACTAATCGGCTTTATTAAAAAATAAAAATTGCATTTAATTTTGAATGACAAAAAGCCCGAACACATGTTCGGGCTTTTTATTAAATCTTATAGCTATATTCAAGTAAAGCGCGGTAATGCACTTCAAGCGTATATATCAACGCCTATTAAATTTTGTACTTCTGCTCTGCGTTCTAAATTAGCAAATTCAGTATAAGTAGAAATCGCTTTGCTTACTTGAGCTGTCGGTTGGTCGTAAATTGTTTGGCTGTATTCATTGCTTTTAGCACTGCTTTTAAACAGCTGATTAGCCAGTTCAACACCCTCGACACTGCTTTTTACATAATCGGTATTCGTTTTTTTAGCAGCCGGTTGGTCTAATAAGCCCTGTGGTTTATTAGTAACAACTTTGGTAGAGCTAACCCTACCCGGAATATCTCCGGTAAAAAAACCTGAACCAATAGGCAGCGTCATTACGCGTCTCCAACCTTAATAATGCACAAAATTATGATTTAAAAACAACCAATTTGCAAATAATATGATTACTCACGTCCTGGTAGCTTTTTCCACGTTACCGTATCGCGCACATATTTAGGTTGAGCGTCACTCGCTTTTACAACGTCACCCGCTAAAAACGCGGCTTCAACATGCGCTAACATATAACGTGCATCAGGCAATGTAATATCAGTATTAATTGTCACGTTTTCAAAGTCATTAAGCGCATCAGGATAGGTTTTAAAACCTGTGCCCACTGCTACAGATGGCTCAGTGGTTGCTATATACTCATTGTTTAGTAAATCAGGTTTTATAACGCATTCTTGGTTAACTAAAAGCATTAGATTATTTTGCGCTTGGTAATGTGCAAAGTATATCTCACCCATACGCGCATCTATACTTGGATAAACACTCAGGCTGCCATTTTGTTCAAACGTTTGTTGAGCCATAGTTGCCAGTGTAGACACACCAACAAGCGGCAAATTAGTTGAATACGCTAAACCTTGCGCTATAGCAACACTAATACGTACACCGGTGAAACTACCTGGCCCTTGGCCAAAACCAATTACGTCTAAATCTTTTAATTTACAGTTTGCTTTAGTTAACAGTTCATCCACAAGTGGAAGTATTTTTTGGCTGTGCTGCTGCGGACACTCTTCAAAATGATGAAACGTTTGGCCCTGGTAATGTAAAACAATTGAAAGTGCTTCAGTTGAAGCATCAAGGGCAAGGATATTACTTTTGATCATTTTAGTACTCTAATTAATTTGTTTTAAAAATGTATTGGCATCTTCTAAGCTTCGCGTGCGGCGCATCGGTGGTAAGCTTTTCAAAAATACTTGGCCATATTGGCGTGTAACTAAGCGATTATCGCATATTACAAGTACGCCTTTGTCTTTACTATCTCGAATTAAACGCCCTACACCTTGCTTTAGCGCAATAACAGCCTGCGGTAATTGTATGTGTGAAAAAGGGTCTTTTCCCTGCATTTGGCAATCTTGCATTTTAGCTTGTAGCAATGGATCGTCAGGGGCTGCAAATGGCAATTTGTCTATAATAACACAGCTTAATGTACTGCCGCGTACATCAACACCTTCCCAAAAAGAAGCCGTGCCGAGTAATACCGCATTACCATGGCGAGTAAATTTCTCTAAAATTATACGCTTAGACATTTGCCCTTGCATATAAACTGGGTAGTCTATTTGTGTAGTTAGCCCTTCGGCCACTAAGTGCATCATTCGATAGCTAGTAAATAACACAAAACAACGCCCTTGTGCTGATTTTATAAGCTCAAGCGTTAGTTTTACAATTGCATGTGGCATATTATCAGCGTGCGATTCGGGTAAGTAGCGAGGTAAACACAGCAGCGCCTGATTAGGGTAATCAAATGGGCTATCTACCATCATACTTTGTTTTGGTTTCAAACCTAGGCTTGCATTAAAATGCTCTAGTTTGTTATCAACCGAAAGTGTGGCAGAAGTGAATACAAATCCTGCGCCCGTGTCTTGCATCATTTGAGCAAACTTAGCTGATACATTCAATGGCGTTATATTAATTGTTAAATAACGGCGCGTTGTTTCATACCAATAACTAAAGCCGGTTTGGGCTGTATCAAAAACCCGCTCTAACTGCCCTTTAAACGCAAGTGCACGTTCAAATGGATGCTCAATTTTGTCGCTTCTATCTAGGCAAAGTTTAAGTACTTGGTAAACAAAATCTAAATCACTGATCACACGATGGAGCGCCGCGCAAATTTGTTTATCGCTTAGTTTTTCTCGCCAATCGCCACGGCTGCCATCAACACCAAATTGTAAACGTAAATCAGCAACGCTTGTCTCAAGCTTGTTTAAGCTTTTACCAAGTTGCAGCATATCGGGTATTTCAGCTCTATAAATAGCACGTAAATCATTAATTAAATCTACCAACTTTTTAGTGCTAACACTTTCACCAAAGTAATCGCTGGCAATTTCGCTTAACTGATGGGCTTCATCAAATATGTAAGCATCTGCTTTTGGCATAAGTTCAGCAAAGCCACTTTCTTTTACAGCCATATCAGCAAAAAACAAATGGTGATTAATTACAACCACATCGGCATCGGCCGCAGTTAAACGTGCTTTGCGTATATAACAGCTTTGAAAATCTGGACAGTCTTTACCTAAACAATTATCGGCTGTTGAATTTACATAAGGCAGTACTTTGGCATCATCTTCTATACCTATACAATCAGCCAAATCGCCCGATTGTGTTTCGCTTGCAAACTTAGCTACCATAGCTAGTTGATGCATTACGTCAGAGTCGTCAGTAGGTACATGTGCAACATGTTGATTAAGTCGGTAGGTGCATAGGTAATTGGCGCGCCCTTTTAATAAGGCGGTTTTTTTTGAAGCACTTAAAGCTTTAACTAGTTGCGGTAAATCTCGGTGATAAAGCTGCTCTTGTAGAGCTTTAGAACCTGTTGATATTATCGTGCGCCCTTTTGACTTAAGTGCAGGGGCTAAATATGCAAATGTTTTACCCGTACCCGTGCCTGCTTCAACAACTAATTGCGAACTGTTTTTTAATGCATCCGCAACAGCTACTGCCATATCAATTTGTGGTTGGCGAGGCGTATACCCATCTAAAGATAACGCTAAAGGCCCGGTTGCACTAAACAGCTGTTTGATAATACCAATCACTTTAAAATAAATAATAGCGGGATTTTACGTAAGCAAAGCATTAAGGGCAAGTAATTACAAAACCCACTTTTACTTTACGAATTAATACGCACTTTAATAGTGAGATTAATCATTCGATTTTACAATACACTGTGTATTTATAACGTACATTTAATTTAATAATGACAATATTTACAAAGCCTAATTTTCTATTAACTCTTACTAAAAACAATCCGTATTAAAAGCTATATTTAGGCATAAAAACTGTGACTCTGAAATATTACAGGAGTACCATACGCGGGTTTATACTCCCCTTTTTCGTTTGTCGTTAAAAAATAGTAAGGTTAGCCAATGAATGCTTGGTATCTCATTTGTTTTCTCTCTGCCATTGCAATTTTTATTGCTTTTGCAAACCAATATATCCTCAAAATGCAAACTACAATTGCCATTACTACAGGCTCAGTTGTTATTTCTTTATTATTGATTATTGCCGTTAAATTATTAGGCGATCAAAATGCGTTAGCCATGACCCAAATTGTTTCCAGTATTAACTTTAACGAGTTATTACTCAAAGGTATGCTCGGATTTTTACTTTATGCTGGCGCATTGGAAATTAACCTTATGGCGCTTCGTAAACAGCGCTGGGAAATAACCGCACTAGTGCTATTTTCTACTATTGCTTCCACTTTTATAGTTGGTTATTTAAGTTTTTATCTATTTGCCTTATTTGGCTTTGATGTACCGTTTATATACTGTTTATTATTTGGCGCGCTTATTAGCCCAACCGACCCTATTGCTGTACTTGCTATTATTAAACAAATGCGAGCGCCAGAAGGAATCTCAGTTCAAGTAGAAGGTGAGTCGCTATTTAACGACGGTATTGGTTTAGTAATATTTACGACCATTTTTTCGGTTGCTTTTTATGGCACCGATGCACAATTTGGCGATATAGCAGAACTCTTTTTTGTAGACGCCCTAGGCGGCATTGCGTTTGGTTTGGTTATCGCTTTGGTTGGCCACTTTTTAATTATTAACAGCCGCGATGTAAACATTCGCTTATTGATAACCTTAACTATTCCTACCGCAGGTTTTGCTGCTGCAAATATTTGGGAAATATCAGGCGCACTTGCCATGGTAACGAGCGGCATATTAATGGGTAACATTACTCGTACTAAAGCAACTGAGCGCACGGGGCCTGAAGACACTCGTTACGTAAAAGATTTTTGGCATGCAACCGATAGCTTTTTAAATGCCCTACTGTTTTTAATAATAGGTATGCTAATAGTGACGATGCCAATCACGCTTGGTGAAATTGGCTTAGGCTTACTAATGGTACCTGCAGTATTACTAGCACGCTTTATTAGTGTAGGCGCACCCTTTGTTATCTTTAAACGCTTTAGAAGTTACGATAAACATAGTGTTAAAATTTTAACCTGGGGTGGGCTACGCGGTGGTCTTGCACTGGCAATGGCGGCAGCAATCCCACGCGAGCAAGTTTTTATAGGCGGCTCTGACCTACATAACCTAATCGTTATTGTTACCTACGTTGTGGTTATATTTTCTATTATTGTACAAGGCTTAACTATTTCGCCGCTTATTCAAAGCAGCATTAAGTCAGCTGAGCAAGCAAAGTAATAAATGCTTTGTGAGCAATCAACTCAGTAACCAAGTTATTATATAAATCACTTGGTTACTGTTACTCACGTGTTACAAAAACACTTTAAAGTTCTATAAATTGTTATCCTTTTTATTTATCTTCTTTGTTTAAATTAATCCGCTTGAAATGCAAATGAAAACAATTATAATTTTGGCTTTTCCTCTGTAGGGCTTTTCAATGTCCAAAAATAATTCTCACGTGTTTTTAAATTTGGTATCTCTGGGCAAACGACAATTTCATTGTTTTTTTGTGCTTTTTATAATGGCTATGGCAAGCTTTAATGTGTCGGCCTCACCTAATGAGCAAACAAAAATAAAACAAATTGCACAGCTTGCAGAGTATGTAGGTGTAGATTACGTGGCAGCTGTTGGAAATGGTGAAATACTAGACCCCGACGAATATCAAGAAATGACTGAATTTTCGCACGTTATTATTGAGCAAGCTGGACAGCTATCAAGCCAAACCAATGAGTTTGATACAGTAAAGGCACAAGCTAAAGCACTGCATACAGCGATTGCCAATAAAGCGAGTGTTGCCGATGTACGTGCAGCAAGCTCAGCGCTTCGTGAGTCGCTGCTTACCTTTATGCCACAACTATCGTTACCTACATCGCTGCTTCCGGTTGAGCAAACTAAAGCGCTTTTTGCTACTAACTGCTCAATGTGTCACGGCCCTAGTGGTCAAGGCGACGGTCCGCTTGCAAAAAATTTATCACCAGAACCTACCAACTTTACCGATGAAGAACGCGCAACAAACCGCTCATTAATGGGGTTATTTGACGCTGTAAGTAACGGCATTGACGACACACCTATGGTTGCTTTTACCCAATTTAATGAACAACAACGATGGTCTTTAGCTTTCTATGTAGGTAGCTTGGCATTTAAAGATGTTCAAAAACCACAAAATGTAGAACAAAACATTACCGCTTCGCAGATTGTAAACCTAAACCCTGCACAATTATCGGCAGGTCAAAGTGAAGCACAAGCACATTACGTTAAATGGCTTCGTGGTAATCCAGAGCTATTATTTAGCGCTAACAAAAATCCGATAACAGTTACTCGAACGCAGTTACTTGCAGCGCAAGCTGCGCATGCTAAAGGCAATTACTCACAAGCAAGTGATTTAGCAATTAGCGCATACTTAGATGGCTTTGAGCTTGTTGAAAACAACTTAAATGCCTACGACGAAACACTGCGTAAAAACATCGAAGTACAACTGATGAACCTGCGCCAAACATTCAAAAACGAAAAAGATACAGCCGTCGTTGCCGAAAAAGTAAATGCCGCACTAACACAACTCGCTAAAGCAGATAGCATGCTAAACGAAACCAAGCTAACTGATGGCGCTCTACTTTCTGCTAGTTTAATAATATTACTGCGAGAAGGCTTAGAGGCACTCTTAGTTATTATTGCCCTTATGACTGTGCTTATTAAAACGAAACGTCAAGATGCGCTTAAATACGTACATGTTGGCTGGGTAACAGCACTTATTGCCGGTGGCTTAACATGGGCTGCTGCGCAAACATTAATAGAAATAAGTGGTGCAAGTCGCGAAGTTATGGAAGGTGCTGGTGCATTGTTTGCCGCTGTAATCTTACTGTATGTTGGCGTATGGATGCACAGTAAAACAAGTGCGCAACAATGGCAAAAATATATAAAAGACAATATAGATAAGCGTCTTGAGTCGGGAACACTTTGGGGATTAGCGGGGCTTTCTTTTATTGCCGTGTACCGAGAAGTATTCGAAACCGTATTGTTTTATCAGTCTTTATTAACGCAAAGCTCGCCTGCTCAATATTCATCTATTGCATCGGGTTTTGCGATAGCTGTAGCAATACTGGCTATTATTACGTGGGTATTAATTAAGTACTCAATTAAATTACCGGTTGCTAAGTTTTTTGCAATTACCACTTACCTATTATTCGCACTCTCGTTTGTGCTTATGGGCAAAGCCGTTATTGCATTACAAGAGGCCGATATAATAGGTATTGCCCCGCTACCAATGAGCTTTGAAATAGCATGGCTTGGTATTAAGTCAACATGGCAAGGTATTGTAGCTCAGGTATGCGTGTTCGCTATATTTAGCTTTTATATATTTAAAAGCAAAAACCAATAGTAATGCCTATCTGCTTAAGAGTTTAAGCTAATTGGCATAAGCAAAATACATAGTAAAAAGGCCCGCAAGGGCCTTTTTAGTTAATTGCTTATGTATTTAGTAAAATTGGTATTATCAAGCCCATGTATCTAAATGGGGGTTTTCGTCATCATCTACGTTAGACTTTTTTTTACTATTTTGGTCGTCAAGCATATTGAGCTTTTTCTTTTTTTGTAACTCACGCCTTTTTTTATTCTCTAGCTCCACTTTTTCAGCGGCCGATCCACTTTGCACACCCGCAATATGAAAAGCACTTTTTGACTCAACTTCTAGCCTGGTTATTCTTCCTAAATAAGGAATCATGATATCCATACACACTTCCTTAGTTTACTGTTAAATTATCTAAACGCTTGGTTTGGCTAATAAACAAACAAATATATGCAAAAATTGCACTTCCCTTCTTAATATTATCGACAGTTATAAGATATGCTTTAATTAAGCTAAAAAAAACTTGCCATAATATCGCTGTTTATGTTTTTATGAATGCGAAATTTATTTAAACAGATAACAACTGAACGTTACTATAACAACGAGCAGTTACATAGGATAAAAAATGCGCTTAAACCTGACAACAGTACATCATCACCACCATTCACCGGAATAACCTGTCAGGTCTTTCGCTGAGAGGTTATTCCTAAAAGGAACCTCTGGCGATTCAAAAAACATTGATTCATTTTCGCCCTGAGGTTCCCCTCGGGGTTTTTAGTTTTTAAATTAAAGGAAAATGAATAATGAGTAACACAAATCGTCTACGTATCGCCATCCAAAAAGGCGGCCGCCTATCTAAAGATTGTCAAGATCTATTAAAACAGTTAGGTGTTAAACTTAACCTTCGTGAACAACGCTTAATTGCACACTCAACTAATATGCCAATTGACGTACTACGTGTGCGCGATGACGATATTCCTGGTTTAGTAATGGACGGTGTATGTGATTTAGGTATTGTTGGCGAAAACGTACTAGTAGAAGTTCAAGCAGAACGTGAACGCCAAGGTGTTCCAAGCGAAGTAAACAAACTTTCAAAACTAGATTTTGGTTACTGTCGTCTTGCACTTGCTTGGCCACAAGAGCTAGGCGCTCGCGATAAGAGCTGGTTTGAAGGCAAACGTATCGCAACTACCTACCCAGAAATTTTAACTCAGTGGTTAAAGCGCGAAGGCATCAACGCAAGTACAGTAATGCTTACTGGCTCTGTTGAAGTAGCACCACGTGCAGGTTTATCTGATGCAATTTGTGATTTAGTATCTACTGGCGCAACACTTGAAGCTAACGGCTTAATTCAAGGTGATACAATTTTAGAATCAAACGCATGTTTAATTCAAAATAAAGATCTGCAAGACGCTGACAAACTAGCACTAATCAATAAGCTTATGCCGCGCCTACGTGGTGTTAGACAAGCTAAAGAAAGCAAATACATCATGCTACACGCTCCAAAAAACAAGCTTGATGAAATTTGTGAAATCTTACCAGGTTCTGGTCAACCTACTCTACTTGCCCTTGCTGGTAACGAAGAGTACGTAGCACTTCACATGGTAAGCAGTGAAACATTATTTTGGGAAACAATGGAGCAGTTAAAAGCCCTAGGCGCTAACTCTATTTTAGTTATGCCAATTGAAAAAATGATGGAGTAAGTACCATGCTTCGTTGGAATGAGGAATCTTCACAAGTACAAGCAGCGGCGCTAATGCGCCCTGCAGTTTCTGTAAGCGCAAAGGTTGAAGCAATATGCAAAACAATTTTAGCTAATGTAAAAGAGCAAGGCGATGAGGCCTTACTTAGCATGGCCAAAGAGTTTGATAATAGAGCTAACCCACGTTTGCGCGTACCGCTAGATGAAATTAACGCATCTGAGCAAGCACTAAGTGCTGAGCTTAAATACGCAATTGACACCGCTTATGCAAATGTTAAACGTTTTCACGAAGCGCAGTTGCCAAAAGATATTAAATTATCAACCCAACCAGGCGTTGTATGTGAACTGAAATATCAAGCCATCGAAGCAGTCGGTATTTATGTACCCGGCGGCAGTGCTCCACTGCCATCCTCGGTTATTATGCAAGGTGTATTAGCACAGCTAAGCGGCGCAAAAACTGTTGTACTTGCTACACCAGTACAAGGTGATAAAGCCATTAACCCTGCTATTTTATATGCAGCTAAGTTATGTGGTATCACTACGTTAATAGAAAGTGGTGGCGCAGGCGCAATTGCAGCAATGGCGTATGGCACCGAATCGGTTCCTAAAGTGAACAAAATATTTGGCCCAGGTAATAGCTTTGTAACAATGGCTAAACAGCTCGTTGCGCAAACTATTCCAGGTATGGCAATTGATATGCCAGCAGGCCCATCTGAAGTATTAGTTATTGCAGATGAACGTGCAAATCCAGAATTTATAGCCGCCGATTTACTCTCGCAAGCAGAGCACGGCGCAGACTCGCAAGTTATTTTACTATGTAACAGCGAAAATATTATAGAACAAACTCAGCAGGCACTTACACGGCAACTAGCTAACTTAAGCCGAAAAGAGACAGCCGAAAAAGCGCTGGCTAACTCATCACTTATTTTAGTTGATTCAGTTGCACAAGCATTTGACGTATCAGCGCAGTACGGTCCAGAGCACCTAATTTTACAGTTAGCTGATTCAACGCCTTACCTAGATAAAGTTAAAAACGCAGGCTCAGTATTTGTAGGCGATTACACGCCAGAATCTGCAGGCGATTACGCATCGGGTACTAACCACGTGTTACCAACGTATGGCTACAGTGCAACGTACTCGAGCTTAAACTTGCTTGATTTTTTCCGTACATACACAGTGCAAACAATTACTAAAAGTGGTTTAACGCAGCTTTCAAAAGCAATTTTACCACTTGCAGATGCAGAAGGCCTTGATGCCCACGCTAATGCGGTTTCAATTCGTTTAGAGGCAATTAAAAATGAGCAATGAGAGCGCACAAGCGTCTAGCTTATTACCTAAGAATATTGCAGCCCTTGCTGCATACAGCTCTGCAAAAAGTGAAAAGCTAACCGGTACTACGTGGCTAAATGCTAACGAAAGCCCGTATGCTAAAAATCTTGAACTGAGTATTGAGGATTTAAATCGCTACCCCGACCCACAACCGCAACTGGTTATTGACCGTTTCGCCGCTTATACAGAACTTGAAAGCGAAAATGTATTAATGACGCGCGGCGCAGATGAAGGCATTGAGCTTTTAGTGCGCACATACTGTGAGCCAGCTAAAGATAGTATTGCGCTATTTTTACCAACCTACGGTATGTACAAAGTTACCGCCGATACACACAATGTTAGTATTAACGCGCTTACCCAAGAATTATTATTAAATGGCAGTGCTGACGAAATAGTTGCAGCTGTTGGCAGCTCAAAAATGGTATTTATTTGTAACCCAAATAATCCAACGGGCAGCCTAACACCACTTGATAAAGTAAAAGCGATTGCAACAGCACTTGCAGGTAAAGCATTAGTTATTGTTGATGAAGCCTATATAGAGTTTTGCCCAGAGCAAAGCGCGACTAAGCTTATTAATGAGTTTAGTAATGTAGTGGTTTTGCGTACGCTTTCTAAAGCCTTTGCGCTAGCAGGGCTCAGAACAGGCTTTACGCTTGCACAAGCAGCAACACTAGCGCCAATTCGTAAAGTCATTGCGCCGTATCCAGTATCTGGCGTTGTAGCAAGTATTGCAGCGCAAGCAATTGCACCCGATGCAATTACATCAATGCGCCGCCAAGTTACTATTTTAAATAGCTTAAAAGCTAAGTTGGTAGATTGGCTAAACGCCTCCCCTGCTGCATTAAAAATTCTCACTGGTGAAGGTAACTTTGTTACTTTAAAATTAGCCGATAAAAACTACTTTAAAATTGCACTTGAGCAAGGTTTGGTTATGCGCGCTTTTACACTATACGGTGAAGACGACTGGCTACGAATTTCAATTGGCAGTGAACAAGAACTTGAACAAGTAAAAATTTGGTTAGATGGCTTACAAACGCCGGCTACCGCAGCATCTTTAGCAGGAAACGAAGTATCATGAGTAACCCCTATTTATTTATAGACCGCGACGGCACTATTATTGAAGAGCCAATTACCGACAAACAGGTGGATAGCCTTGAAAAGCTAGCATTTTTACCTGGTGTTATTCCTGCGTTATTACAATTACAAGCCGCAGGTTACCGTTTAGTAATGGTGTCTAACCAAGATGGCTTAGGCACAGACAGCTTCCCGACTGCTGACTTTGATATAGCACAAGATAAAATGATGGACATAATGCAAAGCCAAGGCATTAGCTTTGACGAGGTATTAATTTGCCCACACTTTGACGAGCAAAATTGTGACTGCCGTAAACCTAAAACGGGCTTACTTACCGAGCTTATGCGCTCTGGCAAAGTAGACTTAGCGCGCTCTTTTGTTATTGGCGATCGCCAGACCGATATTGGCCTTGCTCAAAACTTATGTTGTGAAGGTATTTTATACGACGGCGATTGGAGTGCGATAGTGACAAAATTGACTACCGCAAACCGCGAAGGTCGTGTTACACGCAACACTAAAGAAACCCAAATTGATGTAGCCATAAACTTAGATCAAACTAAAAATGGCAGCATAGACACCGGACTTGGCTTTTTTGATCACATGCTTGATCAAATTCGCACCCACGCAAACATTGGTTTAAACATTAAAGCCAAAGGCGATTTACACATAGACGAGCACCACCTTGTTGAAGACATTGGTATTGCTCTTGGTGTCGCACTTAAACAAGCCCTTGGCACTAAATCGCAAATTGCACGCTATGGTTTTGCGCTCCCTATGGACGAGTGTAAAGCTGAAGCACAAATTGATTTATCGGGCCGTGCATCATTTGTATTAAACGCTAACTTTAGCCGCGAAAAAGCAGGCGACTTAGACGTGCAAATGGTTGAGCACTTTTTCAAAAGCTTAAGTGATAATGCCGCTATTAGCCTTATTTTATCAGTAAGCGACGGTAACTGTCATCACCAAGTAGAAGGCTTATTTAAAGCGTTTTCACGCGCACTTCGTATGGCCGTAGCACAAGACACGACCCAACAAACAGCCAGCTCTAAGGGATGTTTATGATTGCCATAATTAATACCGGTTGTGCCAATATAAATTCAGTGCGCTTTGCGTTTGAACGCTTAGGTCAAACGCCAACAGTAATTACTTCACCAGAGCAATTAGCGGGTTTTGAGCGCGCTATATTGCCAGGTGTAGGTCACGCGTCGGTTGCTATGAAACGCCTAGTAGATAACGGCTGGCAACAAGCTATAAATGAATACCAGCGCCCGCTTATGGGTATTTGTTTAGGTATGCAGTTACTGTGCGAAAGCACCGAAGAAGGTAACGTACAGTGCCTAGGTAAAATACCAGGGCAAGTAAAAGCGCTTGATGTAGGCAATTTAACGTCGCCGCATATGGGTTGGAATAACTTAAGCGTTAACAAAGAGCATGCATTAACTAAGGGGCTGACGCTTGATGAGCAAGTGTATTTTGTTCACAGCTTTGCGCACACCGTAAACGACGCCACACTAGTGAGCGGCGAATATGGTCAAACCTTTTCAGCCATTGTTGCTAAAGACAATTACGCAGGCATGCAATTTCACCCAGAGCGCAGCGCAAAAGTTGGCGCACGTTTATTACAAAATTTTGTTGATTGGCAGTTGTAAGCTGCCCATTAACTAACAAAAAAGAGATTATTTGTGATTATTCCAGCATTAGACGTTTTACAAAATCAAATTGTGCGCTTGTACCAAGGTAAATACGACACAGCACAGTTTTACCCTTTCGAACTTGGCGCGCGTTTAAAAGAATACGCCGACAGCGGCGCAGGTAAACTTCACCTTGTTGATTTAGAAGGTGCACGCGATCCAAGTAAAAAACAGTGGAAACATATTCAAGCTGCGACCAAAGCACTTAACGTACCGTACCAAGTGGGCGGGGGTATTCGCTCAGAGCAAGATGTAAGTGATTGGCTTAAAGCTGGTGCAAACCAAGTTGTTATTGGTTCAATGGCAGTAGAAAAACGCGAACAAGTAAAAGCCTGGATTGAGCAATTTGGCGCAGAGCATTTTGTAATTGCTCTTGATGTAAATAAAACAGCCACGGGCTGGGCACCAGCAACGCACGGGTGGTTAAGTGAATCTGAATTTGGTTTACTTGAGCTGGTAGATTTTTATGTAAGCTTAGGTGTTATTGATTTTTTATGTACGGACATCAGTAAAGACGGCACTATGACAGGTCCATCGTTTGAGCTTTACGAAGACCTAACTCGCCACAACAGCACAATCAAAGTGCAAGCTTCAGGTGGCGTAAGCTCACTAGATGACATTAAAAAGCTTAAAGAGCTTGGTGTGGGCGGCGTTATTTTAGGTAAATCATTGCTTGATGGCGCATTTAGCGTTGAGGAGGCACTGGCATGTTATCAAAACGCATAATTCCGTGTTTAGACGTTAAAGACGGCCAAGTAGTTAAAGGCGTTAAGTTTAAAGGCCATGAAATAGTTGGCGATATTTTAACAATGGCTAAAGCCTATAGCGAAGCTGGCGCCGATGAACTGGTTTTTTACGAAATCAGCGCAAGCGTTGAAAAACGCCTACTTGATGTGAATTGGGTAGAGAGCATTGCACGTAATATCGATATTCCATTTTGTGTAGCGGGCGGTATTAAATCAGTGGCTGATGCAGCGCGTGTACTTGAGCGCGGTGCTGATAAAATAAGCATTAACAGCCCTGCTATTGCGCGTCCTGAACTTATTAAAGAATTACACGATGAGTTTGGTAAGCAATGTGTTGTAGTCGGCATTGACAGCTTTTTTGATGAAATTACCGGCGAGTATTTAGTGTATCAATTAACCGGCGATCCTAATGCATCAAGCCGTACGCGCTATAAAACACAAGAATGGGTTAAACGCGTACAAGACCTAGGCGCAGGCGAAATTGTATTAAACTGTATGAACCAAGATGGCGTTCGTAACGGTTACGACAACGAGCAACTAAGTAAAATTCGCGAGCTGTGTGACATTCCTTTAATCGCCTCTGGCGGTGCGGGTAGTATGCAAGATTTTGTTGATGTATTTAAACAAAGCAAAGTAGATGGTGCATTAGCTGCCAGCGTTTTTCATAAAAATGTGATTAACATTGGCGAACTAAAACAATTTTTAACAGATAACCAAGTGGCAGCAAGATTATGCAAGTAACACAACAAAACCAAGCTCAAGTCGATTTCGCTAAAAGTGAAATGATCCCTGCTATTATTCAAGATGCCCGCTCTGGTGTTATTTTAATGCAAGGCTTTATGAACAGCGAAGCACTCGCTGTTACGCTTGATACCAATAAGGTAACATTTTACTCGCGTTCAAAATCGCGTTTATGGACTAAAGGCGAGTCATCAGAAAACTACTTAAACGTAGTATCTGTGCATACAGATTGTGACTACGATTCAATTTTAGTACTTGCCAACCCAGAAGGCCCAACGTGTCACTTAGGCACACAAAGCTGTTTTGGTGATGAAGCAAAACCAAGTTTAAGCTTTTTAGCACAGTTAGAAGATGTGATTGTTGCGCGTAAAAATGACGACCCTGAAAAAAGCTACACAGCGTCATTATTTGCAAAAGACTTAAGCCGTAGTTGTCAAAAAGTAGGTGAAGAAGGCGTTGAAGTTGCCCTTGCCGCTATGAAACACGATAACGATGAGCTAACAAACGAGTCTGCTGATTTAATTTATCACCTGACAGTATTACTACAACGCCAAGGCTTAGCCCTTGAAGATGTAGTTAAATGCTTGCAAGGTCGCCATAAATAGCATTAGTTGTAACTAACAAAGAGGCTCATATTTATATGGGCCTTTTTATTTTTACAGTAAATCACGTGTGATATAGTGCGTGGCTAAATTAATCGGTTACTGTGAACTATGAAAAACTATATTATTCCTTCTATTGTCGCGTTTATTTTAGCAGGCTGTACCAGCAAAACTAATCAGACTACAACAACCACTACTACAAAGAATCAGTCTGTAAAAACCACAGTAACACCCGATGAATGCAGCACCATAAATAACCTTATAAGCAGTTATGATTCTGGTTTTAATTCAATCAAAACAGATAAAGTAAATAACCAGTTTACTAATCAATGGCGTACTAATACTCATATAATTGGAGCAAACTGTACGGTTACTTTAAATAAGTCAGAGCAAGCAAGCTACCAATGCCAAACACCTGTTAAAACACAAACGCAAACAATAAAGTCTCATCAAAAACTGGCTAAGCAATTACGCCAATGCTTAACCAAAACAGGTTGGTTGGAAAGCCAAAAAGAAACAGCAAGTTCAATTTACAGCACCTTTGTACTTGATACTAAAACTCCAGTCATTACACTTGCTACTAATCAAGAAGGTATTGGGTTTTCTACTCGCTTTGAAATTGCACCACCGTTAGGACTTTAATATGCGCCAATTAAATCAAAACAAAAAACAATCTAAATTTAAAACTGATTGCCTAGGAATATGCGAAAGGCGCAGCGGTTACTGCACCGGGTGTGGGCGTACTAACGAAGAAATTTTTGATTGGATAATATTATCTGAAGATGAAAAAAAAGCGATATTAGAAACACCACGAGCAGACGCTAACTCATAACAAATAAAGCCCGTAAATGTTAAAAGTAACAGTTAATTGATTAACTAAAAACTTTTAACTTGTTGTGGCTATTCATTTTAGTTGCGCTAATACAGCTTTCGACTACTTGCTCAAATGAGTTATTAATATCTATATTTATAACATTGGGCTCATCTTCTTTTGGAACTTCTAGCGCTTCAAATTGGCTTTTGAGTAAATCAACAGGCATAAAATGTCCTTTTCTGTCCTGCATACGGCTTTTAACCAGCTCAAAATCACCAAAAAGATGTAAAAAGGTAATGCCTGTATTTCCATCACATATTTGTTCTCGGTATTTCTTTTTTAATGCTGAGCAGACTATTACCGCGACTTCATTTTTCTTTTCAATGCTAAATGCAGCATCACGTATTCTTTCGAGCCAAGGCACACGATCAGCATCATTTAAAGGCTGCCCAGATGACATTTTTAATATATTAACCTTGGGATGTAAGTCGTCTCCGTCGATAAATTTAGCGCCAATGCGCTTTGCTAATGCATCACCCACACTTGACTTTCCTGTGCTTGAAACCCCCATTACAATATAAATACGACCTACATTTGTGTTACTCATGTATTCACCCTCGCCTTAATTTAATAATTAATTATTTTCAATGTATATATTATATTGAGTTACGGGTAACATGTTACCCGTAACAAATACGAAAGTGAAGTTAAACACACACTAAACATCATAATTCACACTGAATATAAGTAGGGAAAAATGTCAGATTTATCATTAATACTAACAGCGGTAGGCTCCATATTTTTATTGCTTTTTTTAGTAATGAAAGTACGACTACATGCTGTCGTCTCTTTGATCCTTGTTTCTATGATTGCAGGATTACTCTCAGGAATGAGCCCAGAAATAATTGCCGCTACAATTCAAAAAGGAATGGCCGGAACACTAGGCTTTGTAGCGGTGGTGGTCGCTTTAGGCGCCATGTTTGGCAAAGTAATGGAAGAAACCGGCGCGCTGGATCGCATTGCCCACACACTTTTACACCGTTTTGGAGAAAAAAACGCTAATTGGGCGCTTACCTTTACGGGCTTTATTTGTGCCCTCCCCCTCTTTTTTGATGTGGCCGTTGTACTTTTAATCGGTATTGTTTTTGCTGTGGTACGAAAAGGCGGTGGCAGCGTTGTTAAAATTGGTATTGGGCTACTTGCGGGAATAGCATCTTGTCAGGCGTTTCTTATTCCTGCGCCAGGGCCGATTTTGGTTGCCTCTCAATTAGGCGCTGACTATGGTTATATGATTTTATTTGGCCTTATTGCTGCCATACCGGCAATGATTATAGGAGGTCCAATTTGGGGCTCTATTATTTCTAAATCTATTCATGTAGAACTCCCACAGCACGAACAAATCGATGATAACCAAAGAGTTGGTAAAGGGACGCCTAGTTTTGGATTAGCATTAGGTTTAATTGCTCTGCCGTTAATTATGATTAGTTTAAATACTATTGGTAGTCGCTTTGTTGAAAGAGACTCTGATTTATATAATTGGTTAGCCTTTATAGGACATCCATTTACAGCAATTTTAGTTGCCTGCCTAATGGCATTTTATTTGCTCGGTGCAAGGCGCGGTGTCCCGAATGCTAGAATCATGGAAATTTGTGGTAGTGCCTTACAACCTGCAGGAATTATTATTCTTGTCACTGGTGCCGGTGGGGTATTTAAACAAGTATTAGTTGATTCAGGAGTAGGTACTGCACTAGGTAATTACTTAGCTGGCTCAGGATTACCGATTGTAATACTCGCTTTTGTATTATCAGCCGCTGTGCGGGTTATTCAAGGCTCTGCGACAGTAGCTATGCTTACAGCGTGTGGCTTAATTATTCCAATGCTTCAGCCTTTAGGCCTTGATGGAGCGCAGCTTGCCGCTGTCACTATCGCTATTGGTGGGGGCTCTATTGTGCTCTCCCATGTAAACGACTCAGGATTTTGGTTAGCGAGTCGCTATCTCGGTTTGAGCGAAATGCAAACTCTTAAAACGTGGACGGTAATGGAAACTATTATTGGTACTGTTGGCGCACTTGTCGCTATGATTATTTCTCTGTTTTTGTAAAATTACAGTATGTAGAGTTATCATCACACATATAAAAATTACCTGAGCCTTTTGTTAATTAGGCTCAGGTAATTAGGCACAGGTAATTTAAGTATTTAAACACTCTCACCTAGATGAACTATATAACCAGAATCAATTACTTGCTTATAATTAATGCTAGTATCTAAATCGGAATTAATCCGGCTCAACAACTCTCTTCCCGCAACATTACCTATCTGATAACGAGGGGTGATCACACTTGCTAATTGAGGCACCATTGCCTGGCCAATATCATGGCCATGAAAACCCACAACCCCTATTTGGCTAGGCACTAAAATGTTGTTTCGCTGGCATTCAAAAATAGCCCCAATCGCTAAATCATCATTAGTACAAAACAAACAGTCAATATTTGGGTAGTCAGTACGCGCTTTTTGTAAAAGTTCAGCACCTAAACTATAAGATGAAGCTTGATCAGTCATCACACATTTAGGCGTAAAGCCTTTAGCTAACATAGCATCTGAATAACCTTGAAATTTTAGGCGTGTTCGTACATCGAGCCTTGCACCTATATAAACAATATTGCGATAGCCTTTATTTAAAAGTGCCGTCGTCATATCAAAAGCGGCTTTAACGTTATCAAAACCAATCGCTTGCTGCATAGGAGAGTGATGAGTATCCATTATTTCAATCACAGGTACGCCTGACGTTTCAATCATTTTTAGCGTTCTGTCTGTGTGTGTGGTTTCTGATAAAATTAAACCATCAACGTGATACGACAATAGATACTCAACCCGTTTTTCTTCAATTTCAGGGTTATAACCATAATGGGCTAACATTGTTTGATACCCTGCAGGCCCTGTTACATCTTCAATGCCTTTTATAACTTGAGCAAACACGTGATTCGTTAACGATGGGACTAGTACACCAATAGAGTAGCTTTTAGCATTAGAGAGTAAATCAGGGGCTTTATTTGCAATGTAACCTAGCGTATCAATAGCTGCACTAATTTTAGTGCGAGTAGACTCTGATACTTTTTCCGGATTACGTAAATAACGACTCACCGTCATTTTGGTTACACCAACCGCATCGGCAATATCTTGAAGAGAAGAACGTTTGTTTTTTTTCATCACACACAATTAAATAAAATGTTACTTGTAACATACCAACTATTGTGAAAAATCACTACTTTTAGCCATTTTTATTTAAGTTATCGCTAAGCGATTACCCAGAGATTTAAATAACCTAGACCTATTTTAATGAATAAACCTGTATTTGTACCAATAACATTAAACAGAGGCTCAGATACTCCGAGCCTCATCGTAATTAAAAACTTATAGCAATCTCAACAATTGCGAACCAGGTATGCCGCTTTGTGGTAATAACGCGGGGGTAACTGCAAATGCTTCTGGGATTTTACTTTTGATTTCATCCATCTTTTTACGGTTATTTTGTTTATCATAAACATAATATTTAAGGATATTTCCGTATACATCGTCTTTTGCATCAACCTGCTCTAAAGTTTTTAATGATTTATCGTAATCATTAAGGTAAATGTATGCCAGTGCTAAGTTATCAGCAGAGCCAACATGTAGCTTACCTTCAAGCTGTTTTGATAAATCTTCAAGCTCTGCAACAGCAAGCTCATAACGCCCTAGCTGTATATAGGCCGTTGCTAGTGAATTTTTTAAGAAGTAAGGTGGGTTACTGCCCGGCTCGTACCATTTTTCGTAAGCACTCAATATGTCTTCATATTGCTCAAGTTTAGAGTAAACGTGATTTAGCAGCCTAAAGCTTTGTAGTTTGATTTCAGCTTCTTCAAACCCCGTAAGTTTGTCTCTATTCAAGTGCCAATCTTGAATGCCTTGCGCAGCTTGGTTTAACAGTTCAGGGGTATCACTTTTTGCCCCAGCAGCACTTTTTAGAAGCTGTGCAAGTTGTTGATTATATTCTTCACTTTTAACAGGAGCCTGAGACGTATTATTACTTGGCTGCTTGTTATCTGAACTACCATCTACAATTTGCGCTGCAGCTAAAGCACTAAAAGACATTGCCGCCGCAACCATAACCAAATATTTACTTTTCATTGTTTTTTCCTTGTTTAACATTTTGATCCTCTGAATATTAAAGCTCTTTGAATGAGCAATATTCAAAAGTGGGGGGGTAAAAAAGTTAGGCGAGCTTTTAGCACTTTGCTCTTGTAGCAATAAACTGGCTAAATCCAATTGGTATTTACCTTTTAGCTTTTGCATACACAACTCATCACAGCTAAGTTCTAGTTGCTCTTTTGCTAAACCAGTTAACTTTAAGCAAATAGGATTCCACCAAAAAACGCTTTCTATAAAACAAATAAGCCACGTCCAATAAATATCGCCTTGTTGTAAATGAGTTACCTCGTGTTGAATGACTGAATCTAATTCTTCACGATTTACCATCGTCGACTCTAGCCAAATAACAGGCTTTATTAACCCGGTAGCAAAAGCAGGCTCTGTATGGGTTGTTAGTCTAATTGGATACTGATTGTTAATGTGTTTAAGTTCAGGACTTGGCTTTGAGTTAATGTATAAGTTTTTTATAAGCTTTACATAAAGGCTCATGCGTAATGAAAACAATCCAAAACCAGCTAAAACTAAAACCATAAAAACATTACTAAGTGATGGCAATAAGTCCCATATACCCATATCGCTTTGTAATTCGTCCTTAGTTGCTACTTGTTCAGCATTTGGTATTAATGCTTTAACATCGGGAATCAATTGCGCCACGTTGAATGTGTAACGATTTGCCCCTTCAAATAAGGATAACTGGGAAAAATATTGCCAAGGGACAAACCAACATGCCAAGGCAGTCATTAAAATGTAAAAGTTTAATCGTGCTGGGGCATTTTTTAGCCCTTTTACTGTAAGCAAAATACATAAGCTAATAAGTGTGCAAGTTAGTAAATAATCCGTCATTACCCTCTCCTTTAATCTAACTTCTTATTTTTTAAAAGCGTTTGTAAATATTCTATATCTTCATCATTTAGCTTTTCTTCTTTGATAAAGTGGGCAATTAAACTACGAGAATTACCTTTAAAAAATCGTTGCATAAAACTAGGCATAGCTTGCCCCGATAATGTGTCTTGAGTCACGATTGTTCTAAAAACAATAGCTCGACCTTCATGTCCACAGCGCTCAATCGCCCCTTTGTGTTCTAACCTATCTACAATAGTTTTAACTGTTGTATAGGCTACTTTTTTATCTTTTTGCTTATCAGCTAAAAGCACTTTATGTAGTTGACTCGCGGTACAGGGTTCTTCCTGCCAGAGCAGCTGCATAATATCCATTTCAAAATCACTAAGTTTCATTGTCGCTCCTATTACTACACTTGTAGTGGTACTGTTACAAATGTAGTAGTAAGTAATCTTAGTGTCAATACAAAATTGACATATGAATGAAAAACAAACGATAGAAATATAAAATTCTTAAGGAGTTTTTATGAAAAAGGTATATAAAATAAGGGTGTATAGTTGTTAATTGGTTTTAGAAAAGCATAAAAAACGATAGTTTATTTTCAACTAACGCTTTTTATGCTTTAAAGTTTTTATGAAAGGTAGTGAGGTAACTATGCTTTATCGAGCGCTTGGCTTACATCGGCAATTATGTCAGCAATGTTTTCAATACCGACTGACAAACGGATTAAATCGCGACTTACACCCGCATTAGCAAGCTCTTCATCATTTAATTGGCGGTGTGTAGTTGACGCAGGATGGCACGCAAGCGACTTGGCATCGCCAATATTAACTAAGCGTAAAATCATGTTTAGCGCATCAATAAAACGAGTACCCGCTTCTAGGCCACCAGCAATACCAAAGCTTAAAATACCCGATGCTTTACCACTGGTAATTTTTTGGCTCATTTCGTTATACGGGCTTGATTTAAGCCCTGCGTAATTAACCCAAAGCACTTTTGGATGATTTTCTAAATACTCAGCTAGCTGCTGTGCATTTTCGCAGTGGCGATCCATTCTTAAGCCTAAGGTTTCAAGGCCAATTAAAATGTCAGATGCGTTTTTAGGCGCAAGTGCTGCGCCAGTATTTCTAAGTGGCACTACTCTACAACGTCCAATAAATGCAGCTTCAGCAAAAGCTTCTGTATAAACCACATTGTGATACGACGGATCGGGCTCGTTCATCATTGCAAAGCGCGTGGCATTCGCTTTCCAATCAAATTTACCTGAGTCGACAATCATCCCGCCAATAGCAGTACCGTGCCCGTTTATATACTTTGTAAGTGAGTGAACCACTATATCGGCGCCCAGCTCAAATGGGCGGCATAAATACGGCGTAGCCACGGTATTATCAACAATAAGCGGCACACCTTTGCTGTGTGCAATACGTGCTAAACGTTCAATATCAACAATATTACCTGCAGGATTACCAATAGATTCACAAAAAACAGCGCGGGTGTTGTCGTCAATTGCATTCTCGAACGCGGTAAAGTCATCGGCTTTAATCATGCGTGCTTCAATACCTTGCCTAGGTAGTGTATGAGCAAATAAGTTATACGTCCCACCATATACTTGGCTGGTGCTGACAATGTTAGTACCGACTTCACACAAACATTGAATAGCATACGTAATAGCAGCCATCCCAGAGGCAACAGCCAGCCCACCAATGCCCCCTTCCATCGCGGCAATACGTTGTTCAAGTACGGCATTGGTTGGGTTCATTATGCGGGTGTAAATATTTCCAGGTACTTTTAAATCGAATAAATCAGCGCCATGCTGCGTGTTGTCAAATGTATAAGAAGAAGTGTGATAAATAGGCACGGCTGCCGATTTGGTCGTAGGCTCAGATTCGTAACCGTGGTGCAGTGCTAATGACTCTAATTTCATAATTATTTCCTTCAATTAATTTACCACTAACCTAGCACTTCTTGGTTATAAAATGCACATGAAATATATTAAAGGGTGTTGAAGTGATTTGATTTAAGTTAAAGGCGGTTAATAGCTATGAGTTCAAGGATTATGTTCTTTTGAACTTTTTAGAAAAACCATATAAAAAAACTTTATATGGCTGTGTTCTTCCATTAGGTAGTAAGTTATTTTAAGGTTATATTTAATGAATTAGTATTAAGCACTAAATAAAACAAGCTTAATCGAAATATGTATTAGAAACTTTAGAGGACAACATAAATTACTAATATTATTTGTATTGTATGGCTCGAATATATTCAATAAGTTGGTCAACAGGAAGCGGCTGTGAGAAAAAGTATCCTTGAATCCTAATACCTTTATATCTAGATAAGTGTGTAATTAGCTTTTCATCTTCTACCCCCTCTACTACCACTTTTTTGCCTAAGTCATAACAAACTTTGATAATGGTATCTAAAAGCTTTCGTTCTTTCGTATCTTTATCCGCTCCAAGAGTAAACTCTCGATCAATTTTAATAATGTTCGCGGGCTGATTAGCAAGATATGACAAACTTGAAAAACCAGTCCCAAAATCGTCTATAGCAACATTCAAACCTGAATTAATTAATTCAAGTAATGTTTTCTCTATAGATGTCTTTTCTTGAAAGGAAGACTCAGTGACTTCAACAGTGAAATTTTTATATGTGATGTTATTTTGAGTAAGTAAATGGAGTAAGTCGATAGAAAAATTGTCTTTAATAATCTGCTTAGTTGAAAAATTAACTGCTACGGTTATATTTTGCAGTTGCGAATGTTTTTTTATATCGTGAAGGACTTGATTTAAAACTTGTTTACCTACTTGAACTATTTGACCCGTAGTTTCTGCTACAGGGATAAATTTTGCTGGAGAGATCCATTCACCGTTACAACACCACCTAACTAGCGCTTCAACACCTACAATTTGGTTCCCATTCAAGTTATGTATAGGTTGGTAGAACACTTCTAATTCGTTGTTCTTTAGAGCCGTGTGTAAATTATTTCGGATAATAATTTTTTCGCTGTGTTTATCATCCATTATTTGTTGATAAAAGTGTATTTGATTCCCTCCAAGCTCTGTAGATTTTTCAAGGGCTATATTTGCTTGCTGAAGGTTAAGCTTAAAATTAAATAATTCGGGGGTTTGATAAAATACCACTCCAGCACTTGCAGTAAGATTGAAGTCAAATGTGTCTATACAGTACGCTTTAGATAAATCGAGTATTAGAGCCTCAATTTTTTGCTCAAGGATAGCTGGTGTAGTATCTGTAAAATATAAAACAAAGCTATCGTTAATTCCCTTAGAAATTAGTACTCGGTTGTCAACATTTATACTTATTCTTTCAGAAGCTTTTTTCAAAATTTTATCACTGATTTCATAACCTAAAGAGTTATGTATCTCTTCATAAAAATCTAGTTTAACTATTACAGTTGCAAAATTACTATATCCTCTAACCGAGCTAAGCTGCAGAAACTCTTCTTCCAAAGCTTTCAATCTCAGTAAACCAGTTAATTCATCATGCTTTGTACTAAACTCTAAGGCTCTTGATGAATCAGCTACCAGTACAAAAATAAATATAAATAGAAACGTAAACCATAATATTAATTGATCAATTATGGTATCAATGTGTATTGCTTCATAGTCATTGATAAAGGTATAGACATTATGTTCAACTAAACCCATCACATTTATTTTTTCAGTGATAAAATGGTTATAACGGCTAGTTAGCTTGTTTAAATCAGACTGAGTTTTATTTTTATAGTCTACTGAAAAGTATACATTTGGAGTTAATTCTAAATATGTATCATACCGACTAAGATATTTTAAATAACTTTTCTCTAATAATAAGTTCATATCTAGTAAATTTAATATATAAAAACGACTTTGATTCGCAAGTTTAACAGGGGCTAAAAACATTAAAATTGGTATATCGGAGTCTAGAGTTAATGAGTTAGCTGCAAATTGGACTTCCTCTATATCTCTTTTAAGCCATAATTTTATTGTAGGTTTTTCTAGCATTCCATTTAAGTAAAAACTGCTAGAAAAATTATCGCCTGAAATATAATTTAATTCATTATCAAGAACTAAAACACCTTTGATTATATTATAATCACTAATGTAATTTTTTGAGTCTATATTAATTAGACGCATAAAATCTTCAAAACTAACTTTTTCTACTCTAGTCTTTATTCTAGCTAGAGCTTTTTTCTGTGAAGCCAAAGAGCGGTTTATCATTGTTTCTAATAAGTGTATTTTTTCTCTTGCATTAGCATCTTGGGTTCTGACTAGATTCAAAGATGACTGATGCCACACAGTTGAACCGATTAATACAACTATAAATACGACTAATTTTATTTTTTTCATTTCATTTATTTTTATATTTTTATGAAAAGCTTTGATAGTAATTGCTGAAAAACAAGTAAACATAAAAATGGCGTACAATGATAAAGTAAATGGCTTGTTATCAAGGCTTCCCAGATCGAAATTAACCTGCATATGAAATAAAAAAGAAAACTGAATAAATAGAAAACACAATGCAGCAACTGTAGCTATTGCGATGCAATACTTCTTTGCATATAGACTTACTTTTTTTATGGTTGCTAAAACGCCTGCAATTAACAGTGAAATTATTGCCGTCGTGGGGCTTATCACCTTCATTAATTCATACCCAGAAAAAGTAGATTCAACCATTCCTAGTGCAAAAATAATACAGTGAAAATACAAAATAGCGCTATATAAAATACTAGTCGCACTTCTTGTCACATTCAATCTCATATCATAACCCATTAAATTTATCAGCTGCCCCAATGCAGTTTAAAAGGATTGCTTATATAATTCAATGCAAACATAAAGTATTACTTATTAATCATTTTTCTTGTGAAGTGGCCGAGAAATACACTTTTGATTGTAAGACCTCCAAGTTGACATCCATGTTTTCACTATATACGATACATGCATAAATCATATACGGTATATATAATGGGAATAGTAAAAATATCAGACGGGCTGCATGAAGAAATTAGAAAATCGAGTAATATCATGTCCAGATCTATCAATTCACAAGCAGAGTTTTGGATTAAAATAGGCATGCTTGCTGAGTTAAATCCAACACTTACTTACCATGAAATAATTAAAAAACAACTTATAAAAGAAAAGCTTACTATTCAGGATCTTTTGCATGAGTAAAGCAACAATAAAGACTGATGCAGAAATTGAGCTCATGAGAGAATCAGGAAAGCTTTTAGCTCAGGTATTTAAAATGCTTGATGATTTTATTTGCGAGGGCATAACTACGTTAGATATAGACACTAAAGTAGAAAGCTATATTACCAATGTGTTACATGCTCGTCCTGCCAGTAAAGGCCAATATGGCTATCGGTATTCATTGAACTCATCAGTTAATGACGTAGTGTGCCATGGTGTACCCAATAATATTTATAAATTAAAAAACAAAGATATTTTAAATATTGATATTACCTTAGAGAAAAATGGTTATATCAGTGATTCAAGTAAAATGTATACTTTTGCAGCGACAAGCTCAGAAGCCAAACGATTGGTTAAAACGACTTATGATGCTATGTGGGAAGGTATTAAGGTGGTAAAGCCAAAAGTAACGCTTGGTGATATTGGCTATGCTATTCAAAAGCACGCTGAATCTTCTGGTTATAGTGTAGTACGTGAATATTGCGGTCATGGTATTGGTAAAGAAATGCATGAAGAGCCGCAAGTTTTGCATTATGGTAAACCTCATACAGGGTTAGTGCTTGAAGCAGGTATGACCTTTACTATAGAGCCTATGATCAACCAAGGTTCCAAGAAGGTAAAAACTAAAAAAGATGGATGGACAGTCGTAACAAAAGACAAGAAACTTTCTGCTCAGTGGGAACATACCGTTCTAGTAACAGAAACGGGCTTCGAAGTTTTAACACTTCGCGATGAAGAGAAGCGTGCTTAGCAAAACTAAGTTATGCTACTGACGTATACAAACCGTAACCCATTATGATTAATAAAAAAGGCGCTTCCTTTACGGTAAGCGCCCTTCTGTTATCTCACTAATTACTTATTTTACGATTGTCATTTCGTCTAACAAGTTTTGTGCATTATCTACTTTATCCATTACCCACAGCATGTAGCGTGAATCAACGTGGATTGAGCGATTAAGCTCAGGGTTGTAATCCCAGTCACCAATAATACTTTCGTAAACACCGTCAAACAGTAATCCAACAAGCTCTGCTTTACCGTTAAGTGTTGGCGAACCTGAGTTACCACCGGTAGTGTCTACATTTGATAAAAAGTTAACGGGTACTGTATTCATGCCGCCCGTGTAATCACCGTAAAGCTTGGCTTTAATTTGCTCTTGTAACTTTTTGGGTGCATTAAATGGTTCAACATCGGTGTTTTTAGCGAGTAATCCTTCAAGCGAGGTAAAGGGTGTTGCTACCAAGCCGTCTTGAGGTGAATAGCCGCCTACAGTGCCATAGGTTACTCGTAGTGTGCTGTTGGCATCGGCGTATACAGGTTTGTTTTTAGCTTTGTTAAACGCAATTATTGCGCTCATTAGCTCAGGGCGAGCCGCTTGTAATTTACCTGCAAGTGCTTTTGATTTATCTTCCTCTGCTTTCATTACTTTAAATATTGCTTTAGCGTACTGCACAAATGGGTCTTGGCTTTGATTTAGCTGGCTAAACGATTGTTCAAATAATGAATTGCGAACAGTGGCATTATCGAGTCTTGACTGCTCATACATGCTATCAAGTAACGCGCTTTGGGTTGCTTTATCAAACCCATTTTGTACTTTAAATACGTTATCAACCTCGCTAAAACGCTCTTCTTTTGGAAGTGCTGCATACAGTTCTAAAAAGTGCAGTAAAATAGCTTTGTCTACTTTGCTATCATAACGGCGCGTCATGCGCTCAAGCCCTGCTTTAATGCGAGGTAAGTCACGTTCTTGATAACCAGATTCACGTTCGCTATTTGGCTTTTGCTTTTCATAAGCTAAGCGGTATAAACGTCGTGCTGTGCTGATCATCTGTGAGCGATGTACATAACCTAACATTCGGTCGCGTTCACTGTGCTCTTGTGATTGTGCAATTAGCTCAGATAGCTCACCTAATACGCTTCCGTATTGCTCTTTACGCTCACCATCGCTATTGATCCATTGTGTTAACTCTTGCTCAAACTGTTTTTTGCGCTCAAGCATAGTGCCTTTTTTGAAGCTTTCGATCATCGAACCATAGTTTTTAATATAGTTGTTATAACCTGCAATGGTGCTTTCGTAAGCAATACGCGCTTTACTGCCGTCTTCTGAGTTTTCTTCAATAAGCGACACGTATTTTGAGTTATGAACGCGTGCTTTAGGGTAGCTGTCGTTAAATACGTTATCTACCTCTGTTGCTATACGGTAGCGGTTAGTACGCCCTGGGTAGCCTGTAACCATTACAAAGTCGCCTTCTTGCACGCCTTTGGCACTTACCTTTAGGTAAGAGTCTGGTACGTAAGGTACGTTGTCTTCGCTGTATTCTGCTGGTTTACCATCTTTGCCTACGTAAGCACGGTAAAAACCAAAGTCGCCAGTATGGCGCGGCCACATCCAGTTATCTATATCGCCACCGTAGTTACCTACGCCCATAGCCGGTGCATAAGATAAACGTACGTCTTTAATTTCAAGTGACTTAATTAGGTAAAACTCTAAGCCACCATGAAACGAATACACGTTACAACGATAGCTTTCGTCGGCTTCACACTGGGCTACTAGCGCTTTTTCGTTTTTTACTATTGCGTCGTAGCGTGCTTTACCGCTTAATTTTTCGATACCTTTATTAACTTTATCAGTCACATTAGTAACTGTTTCTGTGACGTATACGCGTGAACCCGGCGTTGCTGGTAAATCCTCAGCAGGACTTTTAGCTAAAAAGCCATTTTCTAAAATGTTGTTTTCAGGTGTTGAATTGTATTGCACCGAGCCATAAACACAGTGATGGTTTGACACAACTAAACCCTTAGGCGATACAAACGATGCTGTACAGCCACCTAGGCTAATTACCGCATTCATTGGGAATTCGGTTAATTTAGAAATAGATTCAACATCAATTTCAAGCCCTTTGGCTTTTAAAATTGATTCTAACTCAGGAAGTTGGTGTGGTTGCCACATGCCTTCGTCGGCTATGGCACTACTTGAAAGTGATAAAGAAAATGTGGCTACTAATGTAGCTACAAGAGGTTTTAAACGCATTATAGAATCCTTTTTATTTGTTTCTATAACAGGTTACTCGTCAGTAGCTAATGAGGTCAATAGCCGTGCAATGATTTGTTACAATCGAGTGTTAAATCTTACTTTTTATCAAAATTCATCGAAAAATCAAGAAACTGTTTTGCTGGTATTGGTTTGCTAAAGTAAAAACCTTGCATAAAATCACAGCCTAATTTGTTCAATAAAGTAAGCTGCTCTTTTGTTTCTACGCCTTCGGCTACCACTGTCAGTCCTAAGCTGTGCGACATGGCAATAATTGCCTTTACGAGATTACGGTCTTCATTGTTTAGTACAATACCATCAATAAAACTTCTATCTATTTTGAGTACATTAAACGGATACTCCCTCAAATAACTTAATGACGAATAACCCGTACCAAAGTCATCCATTGATAAGTTAATGCCTAATGCTGTTATTTCAGTCAATATATCAACAACATTAGTGTGGCAACTCATCAGCACTCCCTCAGTTATTTCAAGCTCTAAATGTTCGGGATTTACGTTTGCTTCACTTAGTGAGTTTTGAATAAAGCTGAGTAATCCCACGTCTCTAAATTGACGAGGTGATAAGTTAACGGCAATAGTGTATTGCTGTTTTCGTTTACAAGTACTTTGCCATGTGTTTAAAAAATCTAATGCTTGGCTAATTACAAACTTGCCAATCGGTACAATTAACCCTGTATTTTCGGCAATAGGTATAAACTCATCGGGTGTTACATTACCTAGCACAGGGTTATGCCAACGTAATAACGCTTCTGCACCAATGATGTGTTTATTTTTGGCGTCAAATTGGGGCTGGTAGTATAACTCAAATTCGTCACGCTCAAGGGCGCCACGCATCTGCTCTTCTATTACGAGTCGGCGCTGAATAATTACGTTCATCTTTTTAGTAAAAAATGAATAAGTATTACGACCATATGATTTTGCTTGATACATTGCAGTGTCAGCGTTTCTTAATAAATCAGCAACGGTTGTACCATTTTCTGGGTATATGGCTACACCAATACTTGCTGTTAGTATGTGTTCTCGGCCTTCAATTTTAAAAGGGGCCCTAAAATTATTGAGCAGTTTTTCAGTGATTTTTAGCGCAGCATGATGATCAGTTATACCTCGTAATAATACAATAAACTCATCTCCACCTAGGCGCCCTACCGTGTCTTCTTTTCGCAGTGCATCTTGTAGCCTTTGCGCTGATTCAATTAAAAGTTTGTCTCCTGTTTCATGGCCTAATGAATCATTTATTTTTTTAAAGTCATCTAAGTCCAAAAACAGTACCGCAGCTTTTTCGTTATTTCTTTTTGCTTCAATAAGTAATTGCGACAAACGATCTAGTGCTAAAAAACGATTTGGAAGCGAAGTTAAACTATCGTAATACGCTTGATGTCTAATTAGTTCATCTGATTTATGCTGTTCTGTAATATCTCGAATAATAACCATTAACTGGTTATGTTCTGTTATTTTATTTATTCTTGCTTCAAAATAAACGAGCCCATGAGGCAAGGTCAACTCGTAATTAAAGCTCATCATCTGCTCTTTTTCTAATACGAGGCTGATATAAGTTTCAAATTTTTTGGCTACATCGCGAGGGAGTACATCCCCCATTTTTTTACCAATAAACAGCTTTGGCTTGGTGTAAAGGTCGGTCTCATTACTGGCATGATACTCAATAATAGTTCCATCATTTTCCATCAAGAAAAATAAGTCAGGAATTGCCCCAAAAATAGTTTTTAGCATATGCTCATTAAATGACGCATCTGCCTGTGCCTTTTTAACCTCAGATAAATCAATATCAATACAGTACATTTGCTTTGTATTATATTGATTTGTAAACATAACATGGCTAGAAAAAACGGATACATCATTTCCATTCTTGTCTTGTAAAATAATTTCAGATGCTGGAATTTCTATGTCTTTTTCTACCCAGTCACTATGCGCATTAATAACTAACTCACACATTGGCTCTGGAATTATAAGGTCTTCTATTTTTTGTCCTATGGCTTCTTCTTTGGTATATCCATAAAGTAGCTCACTGCCTTCATTCCAATAAATAACACGACGCTCATTGTCATAACCTTGAACAGAAATAACATTTACCGCATCAAACAACTGATGCAAATAGTCGTTAATTACAAATTGATGGGTTAAGTTTGAAGTCGGGTTATCTAATTTCATTTTAAGGCTATATCCATAAATAATTTTATTTAATAATAGGAAAATACTAAATAATAATTAAATTTAATTTTAATATTAAATCTCCATGTACATTTTATACGTCATTATGCAAAACAAAAAAAGAGCCGAAGCTCTTTTTTAATAATCGTTAACTATATTCAAACGCTATAAAAACTGAATTTATTTTTTTGTCACATCATTTGGATGTTCCACGCCAATCCATGCTTTAAATAGTGCTTTTTGCTCAGGCGTTGCCTCTTTATCAGCAACTACTTTTTTAGGCTTATCGAAATCTTCTGATAATACTAATGTTAAGCTTTCAAGTGCATCGCGACGAAGATAGTCAACGGTTACTTTATCGCCTGCCTTAAACGTTTCTAGGCTAGTTTTTAAATCTTTACCTACGTGATGTTTGTTTATAGCGACAATTTTATCATCGGTAGTTAAACCCGCTTTCCACGCACTGCCACCACGGCGTACATAACTTAACGTCAGTAACTCGCCCGTATTTTTAGCGGTAGCGTCAATACTTGCAAGCGCTTTTGCTTTATCAGGGCGCTCAAATTTTAAACCTACTTTAGTAAGTAAGTCGTCAAAGTTAATACTTGCAGGCGACTCAACATTTTCTTGCCACCAGCTTGAATAATCACGCCCTGTTAAATCTTTTAAAATATTAAGTACATCTGTATCTGTAAATCCTGCTGGCATTTTATGATTGTTATAAAGTGCTTTGTGTACGTCGCGGTAGCTTATTTTACCTTGGCTTTTTTCTAGCAAATCGATATCTAAGGCAAGTGAAAGTAACGAACCTTCTGAGTAAATATTAGTGCTGTAGTTACGTGCGTGATCGCCACCTTGATTAATCCATTTATCAAAGCTTGTTTCGCTTGCGCTTTGTACTTCACGGCCCGGTGTTTGCAAATGACGATTAATTGTTTTACTCATCACTTTAAAAAATTCATCCGTTGTTTGAATGCCTGAGCGCACTAATAAATGATCTTCAAAATAACTTGTTGAACCCTCTGCAATCCAAAGCAGTTTAGAGTAATTCATATTAGTGTAATCGTATGGCACTAAACCTTGAGGGCGATATGCTTTTACATTCCATGTATGAATAAATTCGTGTGCGGCTGTGCTAATAAAACCTAAGTAATCTTCGCGACTACCAAATCGGTCACGTGGACGTTGAATAATTGTTGAGTTTAGATGCTCTGTTGCACCACCAGCACCTGATGTTGCATGCACCATAAATACATAACGTTCATACGGGTAGTCATCCCAAATTACATTACCCGTGGCAACTAATTTTTTAAGATCTGTAAGCATTAGATCTACATCGTAGTTACCATCGCCCCAAACAACTAAGTCGTATTCACGCCGTTCTACTTCAAATGTGTGTAGTTGGTTAATACCCGTTTCGATTGGTGAATCAACAAGTACGTCGTAATCGGCAGCTTTAAATGAGTTTTTGCCTTTTAAATTGTCCATACCCGATACAGAACGCCACTTTTTAGGTACGTCTAAATTAACGGTTACAGGCTCTTGTCGAAACGAGTCACTGAACATAAAAAAGCCTGACGCATCTATAAATGCGTGGCTGTCGTCAATGTGGCGAGCACGTTTACCAAGCTCATTTGCATACACTTGGTAGTCAACATTAACTTCTGTAGGTTCATTAAGATGTACACGCCATGTACTGTGATCTATTTTTTCCCATTTTAGTTCTTTGCCATCTTCATCTTTGGCTTTGAAGTAGCGAATGCCATTTGCAAGGTTTAACATTTCGTAGCGACCCGTGCGCCACGCAGGAAGTTTTATATCAAGGTGTGCTTGCGCTGTTTTTGGAAATTCAACACTTACATCACCTAAATGATGCTGTGGCTGCGAAATTTCTAAAGAATAATTTACATCGGCAAATACAGGTGCAGAACATGCAGCTAAAATTGAAAGGGCTAATAACTTTTTCATAGAGACTCTTAGTGGAAACTTAATTGCTTACAAGACTAACAAGCCCCTATTTAAAAGTGAATTAAATACGATAAATGACCCTATATACGAGTTTATAAGTAGTAGCTTATTAAAATTTCTAAGTTTTTTACTAGATAACTACACATAATAAAAATTTGTTGTAAACTGAAGATAATGAAATTAATTTGATGGCGGTATGCTTAGGTGTCACAAAGATCTAACGCAACAGATAAAAAGCTAAAACAAGCAATTGATGCGCGTATGGCTGTTGAGAGTGCTCGTAAACATCAAGTAGATGTTCTATGTGACTTTACAGCTAAACTATCGTTGAGCTGTAAAGGACTAGATATCGAGTTAGATAATCGCCTCGCCAAATTTAGAAGTGCGCTTAATAAAGGCATGAGTTTTGAAAACCTTGCTCCCCTTATTAGTGAAACTTTAGTCCTACTTAAAAACCAAGAATCGATTCAACAAGCTCAGCAACGTAATTTATTCAACAGTGTGCAAAGTGCCGGTAAACAATTGCAAAAAACCAAAGGTTTACCTGACGATACTCGTAGAACTCTAAGAAATTTACTCGATCACGAGATTAATAACGTTCATTCAACTCATGGTTACATTCCGCTACTTGATCAACTTATTAGCTTTTATCATGAAGCGTTGCTTACCAAACAAGACCCTCAAGTTGATCAGCAGCGCCCAATAAAACAGGCGCGTGCAAAAAAACTGCTTGAGCTCGCAAATGAACTTATACTTGAAGAAGAAGCTACGCTACAAATTAATAAAATAAAAAATAATATTACAGAAAGTGACTCAATCGATTCATTACTCGATGTTGCAATTAGTATTATTGATGTAGTGGTAAAAAATATAAGTAAAGAGCGTAAATCCGCTCAAAGCTTTTTAGTTTCATTAAATCAAACCCTTGAAGATCTTCATAACTCTATAGTCTCAACTAGCAAGCACTCTGAGTCTATGGAAGTTGAGTTTGACTCACTTAATAAAAGCATTGAACTAAAAATCAAAAATCTTAATGAGCAAACGCAAAAAGCTACATCAATCTCATCTTTAAAAGAACTCGTAGATAACGAATTAAAATCAATAAGCGAAGATTTTATAGCAAAAGAAAAGTTAGAACGAAAAGACAGAGAAATGCTTAGCGCAAGCTTTAATGAAATAAATACCCGAATTGTTACTTTAGAAGATAAGTTAACAACTTATAAAAAACGCTTAAACGAACAGCGCTTTAAAAGCTTACTAGATGGGCTTACAAAACTGCCTAACCGGGCTGCATTTGACGAACGTTACAATCACGAAATGCATTTGTTTAATGTGCAGCCATCAGATGTTACGCTTGCAGTTATTGATGTTGACCACTTTAAATCTATCAATGATAGATTTGGCCACACTGCAGGTGATATTACCTTACAAGTTATATCAAAAGCGTTGCAAAAATCGGTAAGAAAGTCTGATTTTATAGCGCGTTATGGCGGTGAAGAATTTGTACTATTAATGCCAGGTGTGTCGCTAGAAAACGCAACATTACCCCTGGATAAAGTAAGAAAGGTAATAAAAAATATACCTTTTAAATTTAGAGAAAAACAAATTGAGATCACTATTTCGGTAGGTGCAACTCAATTTAAGAAAGGCGATACCCTATTAAAGGCATTTGATAGAGCTGATGATGCACTTTACGAAGCCAAAAATTCAGGGCGAGATAGACTTTGTACCAGTAAATAATGTCATAGCTATTATAACTTTTATGACAAGTAGTTTTACGATTTAGTAGTAGGAGCACGTCTATGTTAATACAGTTAAACCCAACTGGGGTTTTAGATTTACTGTCGCAATTAGAAGTTGATTTATTAGAGCAATCGTCTGCTAGTGAGCGTTATAAATTATTTAGAAACTGCGTACTTGCAGTCCTCAATGTAGGTAGCCATACCGACGACAGTAACGATATATACGACAAATACAAAGATTTTGATATTCGTTTAGTAAGCCGCGAACGAGGTATTAAAATTGAGCTTGAAAACCCACCCGAAACCGCATTTGTTGATGGCGAAATAATTACCGGTATTCACGAACATATATTTTCTGTTATTCGTGATATTTTGTTTATTTGTCAAAAATACGAAAAAGATTTAAAAGAGCAAAAAGCCATAACCCATATGGTGTTCGATATGCTCAGAAATGCAGGTGCACTGCGTGTTAAAAGCGAGCCTAACATGGTTGTTTGCTGGGGCGGACATTCAATAAACGAGGTTGAATATAAGTACACAAAACAAGTAGGTTACGAACTTGGTTTACGTGGATTAAATATTTGTACCGGTTGTGGTCCTGGTGCCATGAAAGGCCCAATGAAAGGCGCAACTATTGGCCACGCAAAGCAACGTAACACCGATAATCGCTACTTAGGTTTAACAGAGCCAAGCATTATTGCTGCCGAGCCACCAAATCCTATTGTAAACGAACTCGTTATTTTACCTGATATTGAAAAACGCCTTGAAGCTTTTATTAGAACAGCTCACGCAATTATCATTTTTCCTGGTGGCGCAGGTACTGCTGAAGAGTTGTTATATTTATTAGGCATATTGTTGCACCCTGATAATACTAAACAATGTTTACCTGTTATTTTAACTGGCCCCAAACAAAGCGAGGCGTACTTTAAAGAGCTATGCGAGTTCGTTGAAATGACACTTGGTAAGGAAGCGTTGGATAAGTTTGAAGTAATTATTGATAATCCTGAATTAGTCGGTCAAAAACTAAAGTCATCGATGGCTAATGTTCGTGATTACCGTAAAAGTGAAGGTGATGCCTACTACTTTAACTGGACATTAAAAATAGATAACGACTTTCAACAACCTTTTGCACCAACACATGAAAATATGGCAAGTCTAGATTTACACCTTGATCAGCCTAAACAGCTACTCGCGGCTAATTTGCGTAGAGCTTTCTCTGGTATTGTTGCTGGTAATGTAAAAGACGAAGGCGTTAGAGCCATTAAACTAAACGGTCCATACATTTTAAGTGGCGAACCTGCCCTTATGACAAATATGGATAAATTATTACAGGCATTTGTTCTTCAAGGTCGCATGAAGCTCCCTGGTAGTAAATATGTTCCATGTTACAAAATAAAAGCATGAGTTTTATAGTTTGAAACCCCATTTACTTCTTATTGATGCGCTTAATTTAATTAGGCGCATTTACGCCGTTGACGCAAATCAAAAACATCATAGCGACGAGCAAATGATACAAACGTGCTGTGCACGTGTAGCCCACGCCTGTAAAAAGCTTTTAGATACGAGTAATGCATCCCATGCCATTGCTGTGTTCGATGGTGACAAAAGCTGGCGTTATCATTTTTATAAAGACTACAAACATTCACGCGCGCCAATGCCCCAAGTATTAAAAGATGCTCTATTGCATTTTAAAGCCGCAATTGAAGAAACAGGTATTGTAGTATTTGAGCCTATTAACGATGAAGCTGATGATATTATTGCAACGCTTGCCTTTAAGGCATCAAATAATCAAATAACGAGCACTGTTGTTTCTACTGATAAAGGCTTTTTACCTTATATTGGCCCTTACATTACAGTTTACGATTACTTTAAAAAGCTCTATCTAGATGAGACAAGTATAAAAGAGCGTTTTGGTGTTGAGCAAAATAAACTCGTTGATTTTTGGGCATTAGCGGGCGATAAAACAAATGATATTCCGGGAGTTAAAGGAATAGGTACTAAATCTGCGCAGCAAATAGTTAATAACTATAACTCAATTGAACAAGCAGCCGAAGATGAGTCTCTAAGCCCGAGTATTAAAGCAAAGTTAGCCGCTAATATGGATATGTACGTAATTTCAAAGCACTTGGTTAGTTTACGCACCGATATAAATTTAGGTTTTAGTTTAAAGCAGTTAAGACTTAATTAGTCGCAAGTTAATAGCCTCTAAACATTACAAAACGTATACTGATATTAGTTACCGGAGTCAGAGTAAGCCATATTGAAAAAATTTATCCGATATTTAATTTTAGGTTTAGGGCTATATGCACTGATAGCTGCATTGGTGATTACCTTTTATAAAGACGATCCTCAAGCTATGATTTGGCAAGACCGAGAGGCTTTCAATAAACGTTACATCGAAAAACTATCACTTGAGAAGCCAACAACACTAAATAGTGTTCTTGATTACTTAGGCAGCCCCGATCTTACTTATGCCAAACGAGATGGTGAACAAGTATTTCAGATAGTTTTTTATCGTACACAACATAAAACATCTGACGGTATTACCACTATGGATGAATGTACTGGCCTATTATTTAAAAATGGGCAGCTGTTTTTATGGGGCCCGAGTGCATACAATAAATACCAAGAACAAAATTAGGTGAAGGTTTAATGGATGAAGCTGTTTCAACTACCTTAGAGCAGCTGCTTAATAATACGCAGCTGTTTTTAAGTTATTATAACAATAAACAAAAATGGACAGCTCTATATCCAATGGCAAGTAAGCTAGCTGAGCAATATAGATTGCTCTACAGCAAACAGCCACTCGCATTACAATCCCGATTAACGCTTTATAATCCAAGTTATTCTTATGCAACAAATTTAGTTGTTAGTCAGAGCGTCATAACTGCCGCACTGTGTAAGTCTCAAAATTATAATAGTGCCTTAAGTGAGCTATACATAGCCGCTACTCTCATTGAACATTTATGTGTTGGAGCGCAATTAAACAAGCTTTGCGAGCAAACACCTTTTCAAGATTCTGATAAAAAAATTTGGAAAATGCGTCATCAGTTAGCAGCAAAAGTAATGTTAGCTAGTGGCGATTCAGCCAAACCTGTTACGCAGTTACTAGCTAAATTAAATAAATATAAACAAGCATTGGTAAGTGCTCCTAAAATAATGCTTTACGATGGGGGCATAACGCTGATTGCTCTAGCAAATATTATTAGCATGAACATTACGAGCAATACGGCTAATAAACATATTAGCTTATATAAAGCACTTACCGATTTGTACATTCGCACACCTAACTTGTTCGCACTGCAATTAATTAAATCACTAATAGCGCATTTAGGGCCATTATTACCGGGAAGCCGCGTTTTATACGCTGAGCAAACCATGATTTATTTAGCAACTGATGCACAACAACGGCATGTTTTAATTAGTACAGAAAATCCAAATAAATTAACCTGGCACAGAGTAAAAGCAACGCTTAACGATAATCCAAAACAATGGCATTGCACTGATAAAACCATTAGCTTCAAAGTATTTAACAGTGAACATGTAAAACCACAAAGTGAGCTTGAGGTTGATAAGGCACAATCTTTACTTGAGCTAATAAGTAATATTAAGTTACAGCACGAATACAGCTATAAAGGATTAAGCCTGCTAATGGCGCCTCACCCTCTCGTAATTGCTAATTTATGCGAGGCTGTAAAACCATATAATAAAGAACACCAGCCCGCAAAAGACTTAAAACATAGTTTATCGATGGTCGGTTATTATAATGCACCTGCAATAATTCAACGGGTTGTTTTTGAACAATTAGTTAATGTTACCCCACATCCATTGCAAGCCTACGTGACTAACAGATTAAATGGATTAGTAAAAATAATGGCTTTATTGGTTAGTAAAAATGATCACGACCAGTTTGAGCACATCACTTTACCTTTATACGCTTACGCCCATTTTTTATTAACGCAATCCAGTACACAGCTTTCTCGTAAAACGCTGATTGACGACACACCAAATAAAACATTGAGTGCCCCTATTTGCTCATTTTTTGGGGTAAGTTCAATTAACACCGAACAACTAACACAACAGCTTACTCATTTATTGAGTGACAACCCATGGACTGCAGCACTCTTAGAAGCAGAGCAAACACCTAAAAAGCACTTAACTGAGGCCCATAAACTTTGGATCTCACTTAAGATTGTTGCTCAAAATGTGTTTAAACCTGAACTTTCGCTAACTCCGTGGCAGCAGCAAACGTTAAATGAACAGCTAAAAATACTCAAGTGGCATAACCAAGCTGATTTTTATCAACAATTAGAATCTCTTGAGTTGTTTAATAGTATTTAGTTTATTAGAAGCTATTTTATGTCTTTATACCCATTATAATTTTCGTGTATACCCAGTATTTTTTGTATAAACTAGCAAAATGGGTGATAAATTGGTATAAATGCGCCCTTAAATTTTCAAGCACGTTCACATAAATGTTCTAACAAGCGGTTACTCTCTCAGAGTAATAATTTATGTGCAAATCAAACTCTTTAAAGGAAAAGTCAATGGCCAAACAAACCATCACAGTGATCAAAGGCGACGGCATCGGTCCGAGCATTATCGACTCAGCACTTGAAATATTAAAAGCCGCAGGTTGCGACTTTGATTATGAATTTGTTGATGCTGGCCTAGCTGCACTTGAAAAAACAGGTGAGTTATTACCGCAAGAAACAGTTGATACAATTGCTAAAAACAAAATCACTCTTAAAGGCCCATTAACTACGCCTGTAGGTGAAGGTTTTACATCTATTAACGTAACACTTCGTAAGCAATTTGGTTTATACGCTAACGTACGTCCAGTTAAATCATTTGTTGGTACTAAAGCACGTTACGACGATATTGATATCATTACTATTCGTGAAAACACGCAAGGTATGTACTCAGGTGCTGGCCAAGTAGTAAGTGAAGACGGTAATGAAGCAGAAGCAAAATCGATAATTACGCGTGAAGGCGCAGAAAAAATCGTAACTTTTGCATACGAGCTAGCGGTACGCGAAGGTCGTAAAAAAGTAACTGCAGTTCATAAAGCTAACATTTTAAAATCAACATCTGGTTTGTTTTTAAAAGTAGCACGTGAAGTAGCTGAGCGTTACCCACAAATTGAATCAAATGAAATGATTGTTGATGCAACATGTATGAAGCTGGTAATGACACCTGAAGAGTTTGACGTAATTGTTACGACTAACTTATTTGGTGATATTTTATCTGACCTTTGTGCTGGTTTAGTTGGCGGTTTAGGTATGGCACCTGGTGCTAACATTGGTGAAGATGCAGCAATTTTTGAAGCTGTACATGGTAGTGCGCCTGATATTGCTGGCAAAAACCTAGCTAACCCAACATCTGTAATTTTAGCATCTATTCAAATGCTTGAGCATTTAAATATGGGCGATACTGCAGAGCGTATTCGTAGTGCTGTTGCTGATGTAATTAAATCAGGCGACCGTACAACTCGCGATTTAGGTGGCAGCCACGGTACAACTGATTTCACTCAATCAGTAATTGACCGTTTATAATTAATATTTGTTATTGATTTAAATAGCCCGCTAATTTAGCGGGCTTTTTTGTGTTTGCTAACTACGTTTACTACCTAGTGTATTTATGCAAGTTATACCAATTCGCTTAATTAAGTGATCTATTTTGAGGATGAAAAAACGTGTTGATAGCTAGGCAAAAAATTCGCTATTTAGTTGTTCTCGGCAATTGCTCCTGCATTGCTCTACCTTCTGCATCCATGCAGTCGTAAATGAGAATTTTTTAACACAGGTAGCGACA
>NZ_JACJDY010000018.1:0-101114 GCF_014163785.1 Pseudoalteromonas sp. SR43-7
CCGCCGTATACTTTTGCAAGTACGTTAGTGATTGCTGCAGTTAGTGTAGTTTTACCGTGGTCAACGTGGCCGATTGTACCAACGTTTACGTGCGGTTTTACGCGTTCAAACTTTTCTTTTGCCATGACGGAACCTATCAGTTTTGTGTATCTAAATTACATATGAAAATAATCCACCAAAGGTAGATTAAGTTAATCTTTTTCAAATAGTATTTTCTGACAGATAAAGGAAGTAATCAAGGAGATTCTTAGGACTGGTGCTGATAGGCAGAGTCGAACTGCCGACCTCACCCTTACCAAGGGTGCGCTCTACCAACTGAGCTATATCAGCAACACAAGAACTGGAGCGGGCAGCGGGAATCGAACCCGCATCATCAGCTTGGAAGGCTGAGGTAATAGCCATTATACGATGCCCGCATAAAAATCTGTTCTTAAACTACCTCTAACCGTCAAGAATAAAGTGGTGGAGGGAGCTGGATTCGAACCAGCGAAGGCTGAGCCGTCAGATTTACAGTCTGATCCCTTTGGCCGCTCGGGAACCCCTCCACGATAATTCTCTACTAATTCACTTCCGGTAAAAGGAAAGTGGTGCCGACTAACCGAGTCGAACGGTTGACCTACTGATTACAAGTCAGTTGCTCTACCAGCTGAGCTAAGTCGGCACTGCTTTAGTACGGGGCGAGATATTAGAGTAAGGTTTATTGGGATGCAACTATAAAATTAAAAAAAGTGTAAATTTTTAGTTTAAATGCTCAATATTCACGCGAAAACACGTTTTTTGCACTTTTTTATGTTGTTTTGCTTAGCTGGTGCCAGTAATTTAACCCCTTCATTACGAGTAATGAATCAAAAATACTTCCCTCAAATTGCTGTTGTAAAAGCAAGCCATAGCCACCAGCAAAAATTATTTGTACTTTTTGCTCTGTTTTTTTATCCGTTAAGTGCAACTTAGCTTGCTCAATTGCTCCAATGGTTGCTACTAAAGCACCATTTTTTAAACCATTAGGCGTATTTTTACCCAGTTCATTGGTAAATGGAGTTTTACCATCATCAAAAACACGTTGAGTATTTTGTGTAAGTGATGAGGTCATTAAATCAAGCCCAGGTAAAATCCAGCCACCTAAATGCAACCCTTCACTACTAAGCACATCAATTGTTGTCGCAGTACCCGCATCAACAACAATGCATGCTGTGTTTGGATATAACGTAAATCCAGCAATAAGCGCAAGCCACCTGTCTATGCCTAAGTTAGCTACATGCTCGTAAGCGCATACAAGATCTCCAAGCGTTTTGGTTACCTTGGCTTCAAGACAAATAATATTATTGCTAGCCGCTTGCGCGAGAATATCGTTTAGTAAATCACTGCGCCCTACACATGCATAAATCACTTCGGTTATTTGTAACCAAGGCAGGTTATTTATATCTGCCGGTTGTGCTTGCTCGTTATGCCACAACACAGCTTTTAATGATGTATTTCCTACGTCGATCAATAATTTCATAATTGCGCCTTTCTAAGGGAGACTTCCCCACCGTAATAACTTTTTACCTCCCCGTCTTGGCGAATTCGTATTCCACCTTGTGGGTCAATACCTTCACATATTCCACGCCAACTTCGGTGCCCTGTGTTTAGTTCAACATATTCACCAGCAAACGCATTGAGCGAATTCCATTGCTGATACATAGCTTGCAAACCCGTTTGACGATACTGCGCTAAACGCTGCTCTAAATGGTGAGTAAGAGAAGCCACAAGTTGGTTTTTATCGAGCTTTTGAGTATGTTGATTTAAGTCGGTCCACGCTTGGTCTATATGCTGACTAAAGCTCTCAGGCATTTGTAAATTAATACCGATACCAATCACTAACTGACAAGGTCCTTGCGGTTGTCCATCTAATTCAACCAATACACCTGCAAGTTTTTGCTTATTTATATAAATATCGTTAGGCCACTTAAGTTCTACGTCAACTTGGTATAACGCTTTAATAGCATCATAAACAGCAAGACCTACTGCAATTGATACGCCCATTGCAGCTTGTAAGCCGTCATCTAAACGCCAAAAGTAACTGTAATACAGATTAGCGCCAAATGGGGACTGCCAAACACGGCCGCGTCTACCACGTCCTGCTTGCTGCATTTCAGCAACAATAACAGTGCCAGACTCAAGCGTTGTTTTGGCCTGTATACGGCGCATAAGCTCGCTGTTGGTCGAATCAATAATAGGGTGTACTTCTACATCGGCAGTATTTGCACCTAGCGCTTTGTAGTGCTGATCAATTTGCGTTTTATTTAAAAGGCCCACCTGACTATTCAAACAATAGCCTTTGCCAGTCACTTTAAAAATATCCAAGCCCATTTCTTGTAACGTTTTAATATGTTTACTTACCGCAGCTCGGCTAATACCTAGCTTTTCACCCAAGGCTTGGCCAGATACAAAGCCTCCTTGGTTGAGTGCATTTAATATAGCGAGTTTGTTTCCATCAGGTGCTTTCATTACTTAGGCTCCGCGTAAATATGGCATTCGCTGCGTGCATCCATTAAACGTACTTCGTGCTCTAACATAATGTTGTAACGCGTATAAACAACTTGCTGAATGTGTTTAATCATTTTTATTAGGTCGCTGCCTTCACTATTTCCGTGATTAACAAGTACTAGAGCTTGTTGTTGATGCACTTCTATACCTGCCTCGCGGTGCCCTTTTAAATCACTTTGATCGATTAACCAACCTGCCGCGACCTTGTGATGACTTTGCCCATATTCGTAATGAGGTAAATCGGCAAATTGCTTTAATAGTTCAGCTAACTGCTGGTTGGTTATTATAGGGTTTTTAAAAAAGCTGCCCGCATTGGCAAGTGTATATGGGTTAGGTAATTTGCTATTACGCGTTTTTATAACCTGATCGAATACAGCTTGCGGGGTGATGCTTGAGAGCTGCTGCAAAGGGCCATAACTTAATGCTGGTTGCCATTTTTTTGGGAGCGCTAAGTGTACTTGCGTGATCACCGCTTTATTTTTAAGGGCATGTTTAAATATTGAGTCTCTGTAAGCAAATTCACATTGCTCGTTATTTAATGAATACATAGTGTTAGTGGTTATATCAAAGTACTCTACCAACTCAACAAATTTAGCTATCTCAACACCATAAGCACCAATATTTTGTACCGGCGATGCGCCAACAGTGCCCGGTATAAGTGCTAAATTTTCAAGCCCTGGTATATTTTTCTCTAATAAATAGCTAACTAGTTGATGCCAGTTTTCGCCTGCGGCAATACTTATTAGTGTGTCGTTCTCGCGCTCGGTAATTTTAATACCTTTTAAAGCTATTTTTATAACCGTACCCATGTAGTCATTTAAAAATACGGTATTACTGCCCTCGCCCAGCAAACAAAACGGTGCACTAAAATTTTGCGTTTTAAGTTGCTCAAGCTGAGTAATTTCAACAAAATTTTGGCATTGGCTGTTTAATGCGAATGTATGTAAGGAGTGTAATGAATGCGCCACAAAGCTCTCTAAAAATACCGGTAACTAATCGCAATAGTTTACCTCATCGTCGCAAATGTGGCACTAGATTGTAAAAATCACTCAACCCGCCGTGTCAATCGTGATATAAAACCAGCACTTTTTTATTTGTGTTCAGAGTAATGATGAAAATTAAACCTCTTTTTTTAAGCCTCGCTATGGCGGGTATGTGTTCGCAAGCAATGGCTAATGCGATTGACCAAAACTCGTATGCTAACCTTGATGATGTTGTTACTACTCACTTAAACCTTGATTTAGATGTCGATTTTGCCGACAAGCAGTTAGAAGGTTTTGTAGAGCATACTCTTCAGTGGAACAACAGCAAAAGTAGAACTCTCGTACTTGATACCCGCGACTTAGACATTGATAAAGTAATGTACAAAGAGCAAAGCGGCAACTGGAAAAAAGCGACTTTTGATTTAGCTAAGCGAGATGACGTTAAAGGTTCAAAGCTTACTATTGTGTTTAAAAACCAAGCTGAAGTAGTTCGTATTTATTACAACAGTCGCCCAGAAGCTTCAGGCCTGCAATGGTTAACACCAGAGCAAACGGCAAGTAAAACGCATCCATTTATGTACAGCCAATCGCAAGCAATTCATGCACGTAGTTGGATCCCAGTGCAAGATACACCCGCAATGCGTGTAACTTACTCTGCACGAATTCATACACCAAAAGATATACGTGCTGTAATGAGTGCAGATAACAAAGATGCGCTTTATAAAGATGGCGACTACATTTTTGATATGCCACAAGCAATTTCACCTTACCTAATTGCTATTGGCGCAGGTAACTTAGAATTTAAATCAATGTCGCATCAAACAGGCATATTTGCTGAACCGACAATTTTAGATGCCTCAGTTGCTGAATTTGACGACACCCAAGCCATGATCGATAAAACAAACGCGATGTACGGCGAATATGCATGGGGTCGCTACGACTTATTAATGCTACCACCAAGTTTTCCGTTTGGTGGCATGGAAAACCCACGCTTATCATTTATTACTCCAACGGTTGTTGCCGGTGATAAAAGCTTAGTTAACCTTATTGCTCATGAGCTTGCTCATTCTTGGTCAGGTAACTTAGTAACTAACGCAACGTGGGAAGATTTATGGTTAAACGAAGGTTTTACCTCGTACGTTGAAAACCGCATTATGGAAGAAGTATTTGGCCGTGACCGTGCGGTTATGGAACAAGCACTTGATTCAGCGTCTTTACGCGCACAACTTAAAACAATTGATGCACCAGATACACGCCTTAATTTAAAACTTAACGGCCGCGACCCAGACGATGCATTCAGTTCAGTGCCTTACACTAAAGGTCAATTATTTTTAATTTACCTAGAAAACAAATATGGTCGCGATAAGTTTGACCCGTTTGTAAAAGCGTACTTTAAAGAGTTTTCGTTTAAATCACTTACTACCGCGCAATTTGTTACTTACTTAAAAGCTAACTTAATTGAAAAGTATCCTGGTGTTGTAAGCATGGATAAAGTAAACGAATGGATTTTTGAACCTGGATTACCAAATGATGCGCCAAACCCTACTTCTGATGCATTTGATAAAGTAGATACTGCAACAGCAGCATGGCTAAAAGGCGACACAACTGCAGCTCAACTGCCAACAGCTGATTGGTCTGTGCATGAGTGGCTACACTTTTTAAATAACTTACCACGTGATTTAAGCCAAGAGCACATGGTAGAGCTTGACTCAGAATTTAACCTAACACAGTCAACTAATGCTGAACGTGCATTTGCTTGGTTTATGCTAGCAGTAGGAAATGGTTATCAACCAATTTACCCTGCACTTGATAAGCACTTATCAGGTATTGGCCGTCGTAAATTAATTGTCCCATTATATAAATCCCTTATCACTAACGGTAAAAAAGAGTGGGCACAAAGCGTGTACTTAAAAGCACGCCCTGGGTATCACCCTCTTGCACAAGGTACTATTGACGCATTATTTGAATAAATAGCGTTAACTAGAAACTAAAAAGGGCCAAATTTGGCCCTTTTGTTTTGCTATTTTTCTACTTTGTCACTTTTTCTAAAAAAGCTTTACGCTCTGCAGTTGTGGCTTGTTGCCACCAAAAATCAAGCATTTGCGGCGCACTTGGCATGCCTTTACCTGTAATTGGTGCTATCGGCTTTATTGGCTGACTAGGACGAGAAGGTCCTGCAGGCATTGTATTTTGCATTACCGGTTTATTGCTTGCTAGCTGCGTGTTAGAAATAACACTTAAAGGCTTAGCAACAGCGCTACTTTTTGCTTTTAAACTAACTTGTGGTGCTTCTGCAAATACTTTTGCAGATACTGCATTTTCAGCACGATTAAACACTAAGGTATAATCTTTACCTGCTTCAACAGTTACACTTACCCAAAATGGTTCCGACTCCACAACTTCATGCGTGTCATAATCATCTTCATATAAATCGGTATATTTTAGCCTAAGCTGGTAAGTTCCTGGCGCAAGCTCTACATCATCAATACGGCTAAACAAAGAGCTTTCTAGCATTTTATCGCCCACTTGTAGTGGTACAATTTCTTCTGGAAAGTGAATGTTTTCAGCATTAGCCGAAAAACTAAGTAGTAATGCAACTGCACTACTTATTAAAATTGGTTTAAGCATATTAACTCCTTTATTTGATTTCAGTTTGACACTGCTTTGAAAGTTTGTCATTAGTGAGCTTAAAATTCATAACACTTAATTAGGAACACACTATGAGCCAAGAGACTATTTTTACCAAAATAATTAATCGTGAAATTCCGGCCGACATTGTCTACGAAGATGAAGACACCCTCGCATTTAAAGATATAAACCCACAAGCACCATTTCACGTGTTAATTATTCCAAAAAAAGCAATTGCTACTATAAATGATATAAACCCTGAAAACTCACATTTAGTAGGCAATTTATACGTTGTTGCGGCAAAATTAGCTAAGCAACACAATTTTGCTGAGGACGGATACCGCGTAGTCATGAACTGTAACGAACATGGTGGACAAACCGTTTATCACATACATTTACATATGCTTGGCGGTAAAGAAATGGGATGGCCACCTTACCAAAATGTAAAAAAAGTAAATTAATTAAAGATTTTTATCTAACTATTCTGCTCAACCAACTAATTACAAATGTTATGATTTTTCATGGTTATAAAGAATAAATAGTTACTTATTTGCAACATTTTATGTTTAAATAATCGTAAAATCGTATTTGTTATTGAGTGCTTCAGCGACTTTCTAATACAAAAGGTGCGGAAGTCGTGATAAACTTAAACAGTCAGCTTTATAAAAGAGTATAAAAACATGAGCAGTTCAGCCTTTTTGTTATTAGATCAAGAGCCAATTAACACTATTGGTATTAACGTTTTAGAACCTTTGTTAAAAACGCAAGGCCTTGACGTAACCACGGGTACTAATATTTTAGATATACCTGAAGGGACTCGACTTTTGTTTATCGAAACATCTAGCAAGGATGCATGGGGAAAACTAAAAGAACAACTAGTAAACCTACGTATTAAATGCGATATCATATTATTTAATCTAGACGAGAACCCTGAGCTTGCTAATCGTGCATTGTTGAGCGGTATTCGTGGCGTATTTTACACAACAGATAACGCCGATGTATTAATGAAAGGTATTCGCTTACTACTTGAAGATCAGCTTTGGTACCGTCGCGATATTATGTGTAATGCATTAAATCGTATGCTGCAATTTAATAAAGATGCGCTGCATAAACTAACCGAAGGCGATATTGAGCCTGTTAAACTTACTAAGCGAGAAAAAGCAATAATCTCATTAATGAGTAAAGGTTCGAAGAATAAAGAAATCGCAGAAGATTTAAGTATCAGTCCACACACAGTTAAAACACATTTATATAGCGCATTTAGAAAAACTAAATGTCGTAACCGTATTGAGCTCCTATCTTGGGCACAACAAAATATCCCTGATGAAATTCGTTAATCATATATTTAGTTTAAAATTAAAAACAGACACTTAGGTGTCTGTTTTTGTATGTGTTACACACTTATTGAATACCAATTTGCTTGCCTAAGTGATCTGTTTTGATAATTGGTATAAGTGTATACTTTTGATAATCTTAGTTTAAAACTACTTTGCTGGAATATTAATGCTCGACTCTTTCACTCTTTATTTTGCCAGCATCGCCATCATGGTTGTAATGACCTTACTTAACTTTTTAACATGGCGAACAAACAAACAAATATCGGGCACGCTGCTATACATTTTCTATCCCATATTGATATTAGGCTCTGTTATTGGTTTTACTCTTGTTGGTGATACACATAATTTAGTGATTATTAGCGCTGCTAGTAGCATGATGTTTGCCGCATCAATAGTGCATTGTTTATCGCTCAGTCAGTTTTTAAATTATCACGGTATTGGTTTTAAATTACTTTGCTCAGTGACCGCTTTTTGCACTGTAATGCTTGGCTATTACACCTTTTTTGACCCATCTTTACACGAAAGAGTGATTGCATCCGATATACAGCACATAGCAGAGGCCGGCTTTTTACTCTTTATATTTATTAAGTACGCGCGCAAACCCTACCCTAATGGCAGCATTGTATACATAACCATTTTAACGCTTGTTGCTTTGAGCTTTATTGGCCGCTCGTTATTTATGGATAACATTGAACAAAAAAATCTTTTAGTAAACGGCTGGTTTAGCTCTTTGCTATTTTTAAATGGCGTAATTGCACCCATGTTTTATGCTGCAGGTATGGCGTTATTATGTAATGAGCGCAGAGAGCAGCACCTCAATAAACTCGCCGATAAAGCACAAAAAGATTTAGAAATTCGCGGGCTCTTTTTATCAACAATAAGCCACGAAATTCGCACCCCACTAAACGGTATTTTAGGCAGCGCCCAACTTGTTATGAACCAAACAAGTGATACCCGCAATAAAGCCTATTGCGAGGCGATTATAAATTCTGCCGAATCACTTAACTTGTTGGTAGATAAGGTCCTTGATTACGCGAGCCTAGATCAAAGTGACGAAGCGCTTTACGAAGAAGATGTAGAATTTAAAACATGGCTTAATAATTTATGTTTATTACTAAGCCCAATGGCCGAGCAAAAGCAGCTAAAATTTGAGCTGATCTATAATATTCCTGAGCAAGCCTGTTATTACTGCGACCAACAAAAACTTAGACAAATAATTATTAATTTAGTCGGTAACGCCATTAAGTTTACAGATCACGGAACCGTTAAAATTCAGGTTGATTTAGTATTAGAAAAACAACTTGAGCACACGATAAAAATTAGTGTAAAAGATTCAGGGCCAGGTATAGAAAATGACGAGATAGCCTACTTAACAGAACCTTATGTACAAAGTAGTGCAGGAAAAGAGAAAGGCGGAACCGGCCTTGGTTTAGCTATTACTAGCCGCCTGCTTGAAAAGCTCAGTAGTCGACTCGAAATAGCCAGCCAGCTTGGTACTGGTAGTGTATTTAGCTTTACCGTTACTTTTACTTTAGGTGAATTAAGCCTTGTAGAGCAGCGCCATCAAACTAAAGATTACTTAACAGGTCTTGATGTATTACTGGTTGAAGATTTAGATTTAAATCAAAAAATTGCTATAGAATTTATGGCCGACGATGAACACAAAATTAAGCTCGCAAAAGATGGGAAAAGTGCCATAGAGCTCATGCAAGCTCACCACTTCGATGTTGTTTTGCTTGATATGAACCTACCTGATTTAACAGGCCAAGAAGTACTTAAACGTCTAAAGCGCATAGATCATAAAAATCAACGAACGCCAGTACTCGCATTTACTGCAAGCCTTAGCCCTGACGAAGTAAAAGAGTATTTAGAATTAGGAATAAAAGACATTGTAGGCAAGCCTATTAAGCATGAAAAGCTTCGCCAAGCACTTAGCGACTCCCAATCTAATCAAACTGCGAGTATTGCAGTAGAACTTATTGATACCTTGTATGACAAAACAGCGGCCGAAACACTCACCAGCTCATTTAGTGAAGATGAAGTATCGTCGATTTATAATGAGTTTGTGCTCTCGGCGCGTAACAAGCTAATTCGCTGTCAAAAGCTTATTGACCAACAACCAGAGCAATGCATTAAACTTTTACATCGCCAAGCAAGTACCGCTCTGCAACTTGGTTTTAATCGCTATGGTATTGAGCTTAAAAAAATAGAGCGCCGTTTACTCGATAAAAAGCCACATAACGACATGCTTGATGAAGCATTAGATCTGTGGCAACGCAGCTTAGAGCAATATTTAAAGTTTGTGCGTGGGCAGTTAGAGTAATAGTGAATTAGCTTTAAAAAAGCTAATGATTAACCCCTTCCATATTTATCATCAAATCGCTCTATATCGCTTTCATCAAGTACAGTACCGGTTTGCACTTCAATGACAATTAACGGCTCTTTTTGATTATTAGCCAAACTATGAATTTGCTTAGCCGCGATATAACACGATTGGTCGTGCGTTAGCGTATACGCTTGCTTATCAATACACACATCTGCAATACCCGAAACCACAACCCAATGTTCAGCACGATGCTGATGGCGCTGCGTCGAAAGCTTAGCACCGCTGGTAACAGTAATTTTTTTAACTTTAAAGCCAATGCCTTCAACCAAAGTACGGTAATTCCCCCAAGGGCGAAAAACCACTTGATGATGATTAAGTTTATCAGCCTGTGTTGTAGCAATTTTCTTAAGCAACAAAGGCAGAGAATCTAGCTCATTTTGGTTTGCAATTAACGTGGCATCATGAGTATGAATAATTGCTAAATTGCTAACTCCAAGCGTGGCAATAGTGTGTTCAGCCTCGTTAATAACTAAGTTATTAGTGCTTTTTTGAGCCATATAATTAGCGTTTAAACTATTACCGTTTTTATCTTTTTTTGTAAGCGCATCAAGGGATGAAAAACTACCTACATCACTCCATTTTAAATCAACAGGCATAACAACTACGTTATTACTGCGCTCTAAAATGGCGTAATCAATTGAATCGCTTGGGCAGTGTTCAAGCGCACTGTTGCTTGGGCGGGTAAACCCTAAATCTTTAGTAAATTGCGCCGCTGCAGCGACACTCGTTGCTATTTTTGGCGCAAACCGTTCGAGCTCTTTTAAATAGGCTGCAGGGGTAAATAAAAACATCCCGCTATTCCAGCTATAACCACCTTGAGCTAAATAGCGGCTCGCTGTATCTACGTCAGGCTTTTCTTTAAATTGTGCAACATCGTAACAACCCGTTCCAACAATAACCGCGCCTTGTTTTATATAACCATAGCCAGTATGAGGCTCTGTAGGAGTAATAGAAAACGTCACTAGCTTTCCTTGCTCGGCAAGTTTTACAGCTTCAGGGAGCTTAGCCGTTAATACATCAAAGTTTTTAATATGATGATCGGCAGGCATCACTAATAGCGGGCCGGTAATCCCATTTTGCAGCGCATAGTGGGCGACTAATGCGATGGCAGGCGCGGTATTTTTACCTTTAGGTTCGAGTAATAATGCAGTAGGAATTGAGCTTTCAGCCTGCTCGGCGGCAATAAATCGGTGCTGCTCGTTACACACTAAAATAGCATTATCAAACAACTCATTAGAAACACGCGCCAACGTACTTTGTAGCAATGACGTGTTTTCATTTAGTAGTGGTAAAAATTGTTTAGGCATTGCTTGGCGAGAAAGCGGCCACAAGCGAGAGCCTATGCCACCTGCTAAAATTACAGGAGTGATTAAAGTGTTCATAATGTACATTAGCCGCCAACAAAAATATCAGCGACTATTTTAACACTTTATTGGCTCTGCGCTAAATTAACGTGTTTATATTAATGTAAAAGAGTCTGCATCTAAATAGGCAGGAAACGCTGCTTTAAACTCATCCAGTGGCGCTTTTTCAAGCGTGATAGTAACTAGTTGCTCAGTGTTATCTTGCGCTTTAGTTAACGCATCGCCTTTGAAGTCGTATACTGCCGTACCGCCATTGTGCGCCACACCATTACCGTCGTCACCCACACGATTAACACCTACTACGTAACACAGGTTTTCCATTGCACGCGCCATAAGTAACGTATCCCAAATATGGCGGCGTACAGCAGGCCAATTTGCTACGTTTATCATTACATCGTAGTCGTTATTATTACGTTGAAATACCGGAAAGCGCAGGTCATAGCATACTTGCGGTAATAGTTTAAAACCATTGATTTCAAAAACTTTGCGCGCTTGCCCTGCTACAACATAATCGCCCTCGCTGCCTAAGCGAAATAAATGGCGCTTATCGTAATAACTCACCTCACCATCGGGTTTTACCCAATAAAACCGATTCGCTTTTTTATCGCCTTGTGCAACAAGTACCGAACCGGCAATAACCGCATTATGTTTATGAGCCTGTGCCTTTAACCACGTCAGTACTTTACCGTTTTCAGGCTCTGCACAATCTAAATTAATGGCAAAGCCAGTCGAGAATGTTTCGGGCAGTAAAATAAGATCGGGCTGATGCGTAATTGCTTCAAGCTGCTTATTAAACATGGCTAAATTAGCATCTTTATCAAGCCAATAAAGCGAGCTTTGCAATGCTGTAATGGTTAAAGTTGACATAATATTTGCGCAGCCTCTATGAGAGTGTTGTCGTTTTTAGCAAAGCATAAACGAATTACTTTGTCGGTTGGTGGATTTTGATAAAAAACACTTAACGGAATAGCCGCAACACCGGCTTGCTCAACTAACCAATGGCAAAATTCAACATCGTTTAAATCCGATACATCGCTGTAATCTAACAATAAAAAGTAAGTGCCTTGGCTAGGTAGAATTTTAAAACGGCTGTTACTTAAATGACTCGCTAATAAGTCGCGTTTTTGCTGATAAAACCCGCTTAGCTCATCTATATGCTCACCTTGCTGCTCGAGCATATCGGCAAGCGCATGCTGTGCGGGGGTAAAACTTGAAAACGTAACGTACTGATGAATTTTTCTAAATTCGACAGCTAAATCAGCAGGTGCAATACAGTAACCCATTTTCCAGCCCGTGCTGTGAAACGTTTTACCAAAACTCGATACAACAAAGCTTTTGGCAAATAATTCATCATCGCGTAATACGCTTAAATGCGGTTGTTCATCAAATGTAATGTGCTCATATACCTCATCGCTTATTACATACAAATTGTGAGTACCAACTAACTCTTTAAGCGCTTTTATATCTTGTGGCTGTAATATTTTACCGCTTGGGTTATGAGGCGTATTAATAATAATTGCACGGGTATTTTTAGTAATAGCTTGGCTTACTACTTGCCAATCAATAGTGTAATTTGGCGCACTTAAAGCAATGTGTACCGACTTTCCACCAGCGAGTTCAATTGCCGGTTGGTAAGAGTCATATGCAGGGTCAAATACAATCACTTCATCATTTGGGCGCACAATTGTTTGAATAGCCACAAACAATGCCTCTGTTGCACCCGAGGTAACAGTCACTTGATCAGCCGCGTTTATATCAGCTGCATATTTGCGCTTTGCTAAATCAGCAATTTGTTGCTGTAATCGTGGTACACCACTTGAAGGTGAATATTGATTAACGCCCTGCTGCACATAATAATTTAACTGCGTTTTTAAAAGATCAGGAGCATCAAACTCAGGAAAGCCTTGAGAGAGATTAATTGCCGAAAACTCATTAGCCAACCCACTCATTTGGCTAAATATACTAACGCCTAAATTTGGTAATTTACTTTCAAACACGTGATACCCTTAATGATGGTTTTGCGCTTAAAGCGATGCTATCATTGCTTAAAACAGAAGTATAGCCGTCTAAAAACAATTAACTTTACGCTCATTAGTGAGGAATGTATGCAAAACAATACCGCTATTTCACAACTTATTGAAGCCGGAAAATGGGTTAGCCAAAAAGGCTGGGTACCCGCAACAGGCGGAAACTTTTCAGCTCGTACTAGCACTGGCTTTGTTGTTACAGCAAGTGGGCACGATAAAGGCTCACTGACGCAAGAGCATTTTTTGCAATTAGATCACCAAGGCGAGCGCCTAGCAGGAGCTGTAAAACCATCGGCAGAAACACAATTACACCTAAGTTTGTATCAGCTAATACCTGATGCGCAGTGTGTTTTGCATACTCACTCTGTAGCCGCTACCGTACTGTCGCAAATTACCCAAGGGCATCAGCTTGATTTAACAGGCTATGAAATGCAAAAAGCACTGAGCGGCTTTACTTCGCATTTAGAAACGCTGAGCATTCCTATTTTCGATAACGATCAAGATATTGACCGATTAAGCCTACTGGTCAGTGACCATCATTTACACACGCCGATAGAGCATGGCGTACTGATACGTGGCCATGGTTTATATGCAGTAGGACGTAATATTGATGAAGTTCGTCGCCACTTAGAAGCCTTAGAGTTTTTATTTAGTTGCGAACTAGAGCGCTTAAAAATAATAGGTATTCAAGCGGGAGTAACTAAATGATTAAAGCCATTTTAACCGACATCGAAGGCACAATAACCCGTATCTCGTTTGTTAAAGAGGTGTTGTTTCCTTACGCGGCAAAACAGTTACCTACCTTTGTACGTGCCAATACTAATAAGCCCGATGTAGCCGAGCAAATTAATGCCGTAAAAGCGCTTATCGAAAAGCCAAACGCCGATATAGAAGAAGTCATTAGCACTTTACTTACCTGGATTGATGAAGATAAAAAAATCACTCCACTTAAGCAGTTACAAGGCTTAATTTGGCAAACAGGGTATGAACACGGTGATTTTAAAGGTCATTTATACCCAGATGCATTTGATTTTTTACAAGCTCAACACAACAACGATATTACTTTATATGTGTACTCGTCAGGGTCGGTAAAAGCGCAGCAGCTACTTTTTAAATACAGTGATTATGGCGACATTCGTAGCTTGTTTACTGACTTTTTTGACACCAAAGTTGGCGCAAAACAAGAGCAAATAGCCTATAACACTATTGTTGAGCTGTTACCGTTTAAAGCAGCAGAAATACTCTTTTTAAGTGATGTAGCCGGCGAGCTTGATGCCGCACAAGCTGCGGGCTTAAAAACACTACATTTAATTCGTGATGGGCAAGCAAGCACTAAAGCACACCCTTATATTAATGACTTTAGCCAATTTAAATTGGAGCCATTAGTATGAGCCAATTAACAATATATGCCGACAACGATGCAAACAAAGCACTTGTAAGCACATCAAATGCTGATGATATTGTAAATCAACTAGCTAAAGTAAACGTACGCTTTGAACAGTGGCAAGCAAATGCAGGTATTAATGAGCACACCACCCATGAGCAAATTATTAGTGCGTACAAAAACGATATAGATCGGTTAAAAACTGAAAATGGCTATCAAACAGTAGACGTTATATCTCTAGCTAAAGGTAATCCTGCCTCATCAGAGCTGCGCAAAAAGTTTTTATTTGAACATACTCATAGTGAAGACGAAGTGCGTTTTTTTGTAAAAGGCCAAGGGTTATTTTGCCTACATTTAGGCAATAAGGTTTATCAGGTACTTTGCCAACAAGGCGATTTAATTTCAGTGCCTGAACTTACCCCGCATTGGTTTGATATGGGAAGCGACCCTGAGTTTACTGCCATTCGCTTATTTAACAATACAGAAGGCTGGGTAGCAAAAAGCACTGACTCGTCTATTGCAGAGCAATTTCCCTTGCTCGATTAATAAAGCTCAGTGCACGCATGCCTAAACTATATTTTCTATAAGCGTATTTATGCTATTTGCAGGATGACTTCAATCACTTAACTCTGTAATATTATTTTAGCAATGCAGCTGATAAAGAGTAACTTTCTAATGGTGAACGAACAATATCAAAAGTCTAAACAACAACTAGCCTACTCACGTAAGCAAGTTGAAAAGGCTGGTCGTATTTTTCGTAAAAATGAAGGTGATTTTGACTTTGCAATAGAGGTTGTACAGAACTATCGTGCAGCACATTTATATCCGCTGACTATTATTAAAAACCTCGTATGGAAACATGTAAAAAAGCTTCATTTGCTAGAATCGGCGACCATAGTTAGACGCTTAAAGCGCTTGCCAACTATTATAGATAAGTTACAAAGAGCCTCGTTGGATGGTAAAAGTGAAAACGCAATAAATCTAAAGCGAATGCACGATATAGGTGGCTGCCGAGTAATCTTAGATAATCTAGAGCATCTATATCAACTCAACGCCAGTTTAGACTCGAGTAGAGCTGTTCATAGCGTTAAGTCATATGATTATATTGAAAACCCAAAAGCGACGGGCTACAGAGGTATTCATCGTGTTTATAAAAGTTATAACAATTTAGAATCTCACGATTATAAAGGCTTTCAAATTGAAGTTCAGTTGCGCACTAGGCTTCAGCACCTTTGGGCTACTACTGTTGAAATTGTAGATATTATTGAAAAAGAAACACTAAAAACTAATCCCCAAGCAGCCGACACAGATTGGAAGCGATTATTTTTTATCATGGGTGAGTTTCTTGCAGTCAAAGATGGTTCAAATCAATTAAGTTCACAACAATCGCAGGCCTTTGTTGATGAGCTTTCGGCACTAAATAAAAAGCTAGCCGCATTTCATAAGCTTGATGCATTTAATCGCGCATTCCAAGTTGACGAAATTAAAAATAAATCGAAAGATACAGGCTTTGCTTTACTCGTTCACAACACAGAAACACAAATGGGTCGAGTCTTTTTATATGCAGAAAATAAAAAGCAAGAAGCTCTAACGCATTACGCCGAACAAGAAAAACAAACTCACAATAACGTGCTTCTAGTTGCAGGGAGCGACTTGAAATCAATAGAAAAAGCCTACCCCAACTACCTAAATAGTACCTCTGAGTTTCTTTCAGAATTCAGTCGCATATTATTGAGTTAGCTCTTTAAGTTTACCCATTAATACTTGTTGCTGGTTATACACACCTGTATCTAACACCCACCCTGTGACCAGTTTTGCCGGCGTTATATCAAATGCAGGGTTATACACATTAGCATTAGTGGGTGCCCATAAAGCCTCACCAAAGCTACCGCTAACTCCGCGCACTTCTTGAGGATTACGTTGCTCTATTTCTATATCATCACCACACGCGGTGTTGGTATCAAGCGTGGTAATAGGCGCAACTACATAAAATGGAATGTTATGAAAATACGCAAGTACGGCTAAATTATAGGTGCCCACTTTATTGGCAAAATCACCATTGGCAGTAATACGATCAGCCCCTACTACTATTTTATCTACCTTACCTGCAGCCATTAAACTTGCCGCCATATTATCGCAAATTAATGTGTACGGAATTTTCCAGCGCTCAAGCTCAAAGGCAGTTAAGCGGCCGCCTTGTAATAATGGTCGTGTTTCATCAACCCACACATGTACGTTGCCATGTTTTTGCTGCGCTTTGTAGATAACACCTAGTGCAGTACCAATACCAGCGGTTGCAAGCGCCCCTGTATTACAATGAGTTAATATGTTGTCGCCACTATTTATAAGCTCGGCACCACGGTTTGCCATTCGTTCACACAGCTCAATATCTTCAATAAACAACCGCTCAGCAGTACTAACAATACCGGCAACATAATCGCTTTGCGTTAAAGCTTTTCGCAATGCCGCCATACAATGCATTAAATTAACCGCCGTTGGACGAGTGGCTTCTAGTTCATTGATTGCTTTTTCAAGCTCACCTTTAACTATCCCTTGCTCAGCTAAATACGCCACTAACAAGCTCGCGCCTAAACCAATAAGTGGGGCTCCACGCACTTTTAAGTTAATGATCAGCTCTTTCATGGTTTCTACATCATGGCACTGATGCCATACCTGCTGGTGAGGTAGTAAATATTGGTCGAGCACACTAAGCGACCCGTTTTCATATTTTAAACTGCTTGCGATTAAGTTTTGCATAATGCTTAAGGTATTAAAAATGCGTAACGTTATTTTACACCACTTTGAATAACTCTCAAGTTAGACTTATAGACATCTAAACATTTAAAAGTATAGAATGCTTAAAAGCTGATTTTTGAGATTTAAACCATGACTAACTATGTTGCTTTTAATGCACAGCGCGCTATCGATTACGTATCGACATTAATTGAATCTAAACAATGTAATTTTTTTGATTCCGGACAAACCTTATCGGCATATGAGTTTGGTGATGGCAATCTTAATTTAGTATTTAGAATTACTGATGAGCAAAACAATAGTGTTATTTTAAAGCAAGCTCTGCCTTACGCGCGTTGCGTGGGTGAGTCGTGGCCATTAACACTTGATAGAGCCCGTATAGAAGCACAAGTTTTACTTAACCATGGTGCTATTTGCCCTGCTTATACTGCTAATGTTTTACATTATAGTGAAATACAAGCCCTGACTATTTTAGAAGATTTAGGTAATTTACAAATATTGCGTACTGCACAAAATAATGCGGAGCAATTTCCTAAATTGGCGCAGCATGTAGCGACCTACTTAAGCCACACCGGCTTTTATAATTCAGATTTTTACTTAAGCGCGCAAACTAAAAAAGCGCTCGTTAGTCAATTTACTAATCCTGAGCTTTGCCAAATCACGGAAGACTTATTTTTTAGCGATCCGTACATTGAGCACGAACGCAATAACTACCCTAAGCAACTACAAAACGAAGTTGACGCAATACAAAAAAACAACGCATTAAAATTAGAAATAGCAAAACTAAAAGCTAATTTTTTATCTAACCCGCAAACATTACTTCATGGTGATATGCACAGCGGTAGCATTTTTGTTGATTGTAATAACACAAAGATGATTGACCCTGAGTTTGGCTTTTTTGGGCCTATTGGGTTCGATATTGGCTCTTTTATTGGTAATTTACTATTGAATTACTGCGCGCAAGCAGGTCATATTGATGACTTTGTAGCACGTCGCAATTACCAAACACATTTACTTAGCTGTATCGTAGACACCTATAGTTTATTTGAGCTGCAATGGCTTGAATTAATACGCACTAAAACATTAGATGAATCATTAGCGCCAGTAGGCTATGCGCAATACTTTATGAAAAACGTATTGCAAGATGCTGTTGGTTACTGTGGCGCTGAGTTAATTAGGCGTACTATAGGGCTTGCGCACGTAAGCGATATAGATAGTATTAGTGATGACAATGCGCGCCTTACAGTGCAAAAACAAACATTAGCACTAGGCGAGCAACTTATTTTAAATGCACAAACATGCAACAACAAAGAAGCATTTTTTAGTTTATTAATAAGCCAATTAAACTAACAAGCATTAAAAAAGGCGCTATAAGCGCCTTCCAGTTAGTTAAAGCTTACTTGTAGTTTTCATAAATCTTATCAAGCGGCTCTGAAAGCCCACTTTCTTGCACTATCCGAACATGTTTACGGCCTAATTCACGTGCACTTGTTACACCACATGAGTGAGCAATTAAACCGGCTCCGTAATGAATGTATTTATTATAGTTAGCTACTCGTTGCGCTTTATCAGCTACATTTAAGCCGCGTTGCAAACGCTCGTTATGCGTAGTGATACCCGTCGGACAGGTATCTTTATTACATTGCATTGCCTGAATACAGCCCAGTGCAAACATATGACCACGAGCCGATACAACAAAATCAGCACCGAGCGCTAATGCCCATGCAACCTTTGAAGGAACGATTAATTTACCCGATGCAATAATTTTCACGCGATCTCGAAGCCCGTGCTTTTCAAGCATATTGACTACAAGCGGCAAGCTTTCGCGAAGAGGTAAACCCACCGAATCCATAAGCGGCTGCGGTGCAGCCCCCGTACCACCATCGGCACTATCAATTGTTATAAAATCGGGTGCTGACTCAATGCCACGATGATTTATTTCTGCAAATAACGTTTCTAACCATGTGTAATCACCAATAACGGCTTTAAAGCCTGTTGGTTTTCCTGTGGCATTACGTACAGTGGCAATCATATCGAGAATGTCGGCTGGTTTTTTGATTTCAGGGTGCCCATTTGGGCTAATCGAATCTTGCCCTTCTGGAATACCCCTAATTTTAGCTATTTCGGCGTTAACTTTACGCCCTGGGAGCATTCCACCCTTGCCAGGTTTAGCACCTTGGCTCATTTTTAGCTCGAACATTTTGACTTGTTCGTGAGCTGCTATTTCTTTAAGTTTCTCGGTGCTTAAGTTTCCATGCTCGTCTCGGGCACCATATTTAGCTGTACCAATTTGAAATACCAAATCGGCGCCACCTTCAAGGTGGTAAGGGCTTAAGCCTCCTTCACCTGTGTTCATCCAGCAACCCGCTAATTTAGCACCTTTTGATAAAGCGCGCACAGCAGGCTTTGAAAGCGCACCAAAGCTCATGCCCGACACATTAAATAACGAATTAGTGGTGTAAGGTGTTTTACAGTATGGACCTAAAGTAACATTACTCGGGTCGAGTGCCTCTTCATCTAAAGTAGGAAAAGCACAGTTCATAAACATAACCGTACCCGTCACTTCTAAGCTTTGTGTTGAACCAAATGCAGCGGTGCGATCGACATCTTTTGCTGCGCGGTAAACCCAACTGCGCTCAGCGCGGTTAAATGGCATTTCTTCTCGATCGAGGGCAAAAAAGTATTGTCTGAAAAATTCACCTTGGCGTTCAAAAAAATATCGAAAGCGGCCAATTACTGGGTAGTTACGCCTAATAGCATGTTTTGTTTGTGTTATATCGCGAAAGTAAAAAATAATAACAGTAAGCACAATTAACCCAAGTGCGATAATAAAAATACTCGCAAATACGTCAATACTAAACATAATGAAATTGCTCATCTAAGGCCCCTTGATGGCTATATTTTTAAATAATACCTATTGCGTAGTATGTGAATATTTTGACGATTGGAGTCGCTAAAATAAACTACATTACTAGGTCTGTGGTATAAAAAAGGTGTTGCGGTCAAAATGACACAACACCTTTGTTTGTTCAAGGTTTATAAGCCCTACAAAGCTAATTTTGCAGCTTAGCTAACTCATTTTTTATATATAAACGTACCTGTGTTTCTAATACTGACAAGGGCACTGAACCATGGCGAAGAACCTGATGATGAAATTCGCGAATATCAAAATTTGGTCCAAGCGCTTGCTCTGCTTCAACACGTAAACGTTTAATAGTTAACTCACCAATTTTGTATGACAGTGCCTGAGCTGGCCAAGATATATAACGGTCAGTTTCTGTTTTAACATTATGCAGCGAAAGCGCGGTGTTCTCGCTCATAAAGTTCATAGCTCGCTCGCGGCTCCAGCCATACATGTGCATCCCTGTATCAACAACCAAACGTGCTGCTCGCCACATTTCATAAGTTAAGCGACCAAAACGGCTATATGGGTCTTGATAAAAGCCTGCCTCTAAACCTAAATATTCAGAGTAAAGCCCCCAACCTTCGCCAAATGCCGAAAGGTAAGCATCACGACGATAGCTCGGCAAATTTTCAAGCTCTGCATTAAGTGATATTTGTAAATGATGACCTGGCACTGCTTCGTGCAACGTTAATGCTTCTAAAACATACAAAGGGCGCTTATCTAAAGCGTAAGTATTTACCCAGTAGTATCCAGCTTCATCATCTCGATTAGAGCCAGAATACCGACCTGTTGTGTATTTAGGGGCAATACTTGCGGGTACCGGTGCCACGCCATAAGGTTTGCGCGGTAAGGTATGAAATAACTTAGGCAGCTGTGCATCCATTTTTTTAGCAATGTAAGATGCTTCTTTCAAAAGTTGCTCAGGTGTTGTTGCGTAAAACTGTGGGTCGGTACGTAAAAAGTGAATAAACTCAGCAAATGAGCCTTTAAAACCAACTTCTTTTATTACAGCTTCCATTTCACCTCGAATGCGAGCAACTTCTTTTAAGCCTAGCTCGTGGATCTCTTTAGGTGTCATGTCGGTAGTGGTGTAATGCTTAGCACGGTTTTTATAAAAAGCTTTGCCATTAGGGGTTTCTGAAATACCAATACTTGTGCGGGCGCCCGGTTGGTATTGCTCAGTAAAAAACGTTAAGTAGCTTTTATATGCTGGTATTACTTTATTTTTTAAAACAACTTTAGCTCGCTGTTGAAATGCATAAAAGTCACTCTCACTTAAACTGGCAGTGTTAGCTAAAAACGGTTTATAAAATTCTGATTGAGTTACATCATCAACAATATAAGTACTTATGGAGTCTTCGTATCCTTCTAAAACTGCTTTTGGTTGGGTGAGACCTGTTTCGAGCCCTTTTTTCATCCAATATATATTTTGCTCAAAAAAGCGGGGGATTTGTGCTAAACGTGCAAGGTATGTCTCTAAATCTTGCTCTTTTTTATATTGGGAACTGTTAACGATGTACGACAGACCGGAGTGAAAACCATACTCAGATGTAAGCGGCATGTAATGCGCATTAAACACATATTCGTCTACGCTATTTTGCACTTGAGCACGAATAATACTTAAGTTAATTTGATTTTCGTCACTAAGCTTAGTTGCATCTACAGCATCTAAGTCTGCTAATAATTGAGTATTACTTTTGTACTGCTCTGCTAAAAATTCTGGCGATAAATTGGCAAGTAAGTAACCATCAACCCCTTTTGAACTGCTATAAGGGTTTATACTTTCTCTATATTGAACAATAGATTGTGCTACTTGAGTAAACTGCTCATTCGCATTGGGTGTGGTTATTTGACATGCACTTAACGAACATAAAGCAGTTATGCCAAGAAGCGTTTGGCGAAGCGTTTTTGGTAAAAAAAGATTCATTATTATTTAACTTGATGATGCAATAGATTGCATAAAACTATCTTAGGCTAAAGAAATAGCAAGTAAATGAGACAAACTAGCATATTGAAATAATGCTACATACGTTAACAGAAGTAAAAACCAGCCGAATTGATGAGAAAAACAGCGATTGGGCTGCTAAAGTAAAATTTAAGTTCCCTAACTATCGTTTTTGCTTTTAAATAGCGCGGATAATGATTACTGTATAAAAAAATAATAAAAAGCTCGGACGCATAACCGCCTCATGGAATGAGATATTTTAAAATTTGCACTTATGCGTACTTAGTTGGTATTTAAAATGATGTTCCATGATTCCATGGCTATTGCACAAGAGAAGATGACTAAAGTGTGTGTGTTTTTAGAGCGCTATGCACTTTCTCCTACGCCGCTCAATTATCAAGTTGTTTATACCTATACTAGCCAAACTAACCTTGAGCTGAACAAAGCCTTAGACCGCGCTATTGCGGTTGAAAACAATATAGACAGCGTTTTAATTGAACAGCTCCATGCTGAATTTTTAAATACCGGTCACACAGAGCAAGTCAACATGATTCAAAATGTTGATGGTGTTATAAGTTCACTTTCTCAAAATTCTCAAGCTACTGAAAAACAGATAATTCGTTTTGCGGGTCAGGTGAGCGAATGCGTACATTCACTAAATGAGAACAACATAGAGCAAAGCCGTCAAGCGCTTGAAGTACTTCATAATCAAACCGCTGAATTACTAAATCAACACAAGCAATTTAAGCAAGAACTAAGTAAAGCCAAACAACTACACGAAAAAACAAAAAAGCAGCTAAATCAACTTCGTAAACAACATATTATTGATAGCCAAACAGGGCTTTATAAACGCCATTATTTAACGCAACAAACTCAAGTATGGACTAATCAAAAAAAGTCTATTTGCGCCATTGCGATTCAAATAGATAACCTTGATCACTTTACTGAAAATTACGGTGATATTATTGGTGAAGTTATTTTGAATAAAGTAGCTAAACAAGTGCAAAAATATGTTTTTCAAAGTGGCTTGCCTGGCCGCACAGCTAAAGATCAATTTACTGTTTTACTCGCCGATATAGACCCAGAAACAGCCAATGTTATAGCTGAAAAAGTCCGAAATGGAGTCGAAAAGCTTCGCTTTGTTAGTTCAAAAACAGGGATTAAGTTACCTAGTATTGGCTTATCTCTAGGAATTGCTCAACATCTACAAGAAGATGATTTTAACCAGTTAGCTAAAAAAGCGTCTCATGCGGCTTTTAAAGCGCGGTCATTAGGGCAAAGTAGCTACACTGCAGGGCAATAAATTACCTGATAAATCATATTCAAATTGCACCTACTGCGTACAATAAAGTACACTAACCTCTATTGTCACGATAGAGATTAGTCATGAACGAAACCGAACAAAAGACCACGCATTTTGGTTATAAAACAGTAGCCGAGGGCGACAAAGCTTCTATGGTTGCTGATGTATTTCACTCAGTAGCTGCAAAATACGATGTAATGAATGATTTAATGTCTTTTGGTGTGCATCGTTTATGGAAACGTCAAACTATTGCAAGCTCAGGTGTTCGTAAAGGCCATCATGTACTCGATTTAGCCGGCGGCACTGGCGACTTAACGGCAAAATTTAGTCAATTAGTTGGCGAGACCGGTCAAGTTGTTTTGGGCGATATAAATTCATCTATGCTTAAGGTTGGTCGTGAAAAACTACATAATCTTGGCTTAGTAGGCAATATTGACTACGTACAAATGAATGCAGAAATGCTGCCATTTCCAGATAATAGCTTTGATGTGATCACTATTGCCTTTGGCTTACGTAACGTTACCGATAAAGACAAAGCATTACGCTCTATGTACCGTATTTTAAAGCCAGGTGGCAGATTACTTGTTTTAGAGTTTTCAAAACCAGAGCATGACGTACTTAGTAAAGCTTACGATTTTTACTCATTTAATTTATTGCCAACAATGGGTAAACTAGTTGCTAACGACAGTGAATCGTACAAGTATTTAGCTGAGTCTATTCGTATGCATCCAGATCAAGACACATTAAAAGCGATGATGGAAGATGCAGGCTTTGAACAAACAACATACCAAAACCTCACAGGCGGAATTGTTGCACTGCATCGTGGTTTTAAATATTAAGGCTAGCAGTTATGGCGCTTGAAAAAATAACAAAAAACAATAAAGGTGCAATGTCATCTGAGTTTTTTATGTTACCTAATTTTGTACTCTCGCTTATTGAGCGTGTACTAAATCAAGCGCTTAGCCTGGACCCACAATTATCTCAAAAGCTAAACGCCGTTAAACATAAGCGCTTAGTGGTTGAAATAAGAGATTGGCAACAAAGCATCCAACTCGTTTATAGTGCTGATCAATTACACTTATACAGTGCCCAAAGTAACGAAAACGCAGATTGTATGATCAGCGCAGATATAGAAACACTTTTAGCGCTCAAAAATCCTGCAATGCTTACCCAACTAATTCGCAAAGATAAGCTCGACTTACAAGGCGATTTAAACATTGCGCAAACTTATAGCAATGCATTTTCAGGTATTGATATTGATTGGCCTGAACAACTTTCTAAATACATTGGCGATGCCCCCGCTCAGCAGTTATACCTGCATTTAAAAGAACTAAAACAAAAGAGCAGCAAAACCAATACTAAAATAAGTACCATGCTTACAAGTTTATGCCAAGATGAGCTCGCAATTACTATTCATCCATTAGAACTTGAGCAATTTAAACAAAAAAATAGAGAACTCAAAGGACAAGTCGCTGCCGTTGAGCAACGCATTAACGTCCTCTTAAACTCTTTTTTACCTTCAAACACCCGCTAAGGATTTTTTGTGTCGACTGCACGTTTGTATAACATCACCAAAACGTTACTTAGCTATGGACTAGACGAGCTAATTCCAAAGCATAAAGTGCCTTGGTTTGGTAAAGTAGCCCGTGGCAGTTTATTTTGGCTGCGTAATCAGCACAAAGAAAAGCCGGCAGGGCTTCGTTTACGTTTAGCATTGCAAGAGCTGGGTCCTGTTTGGATCAAATTTGGTCAAATGCTCTCTACTCGTCGTGATTTACTCCCTCATGATATCGCTTTAGAGCTTGCGTTTTTACAAGATCAAGTTCAACCATTTGAAGGCGAACTTGCACAAGAAATAATAGAAAAAGCGCTCGAAATTAACGACATAAGTGAATTGTTTAGTGAGTTTTCACAAACTCCACTAGCTTCTGCATCTATAGCGCAAGTACATACAGCAAAACTGATTGATGAGCAGAGTATTGAGCAAGATGTCGTAATTAAGGTTATTAGACCCAATATTTATGAGCAAATTAATGCCGATTTAGCGCTAATGGAAAAGCTCGCAAAGGTACTTGCAAAAGTACATAACGAATCAAAACGCCTGCGCCCGGTTGAAGTAGTTAAAGAATATAAAAAAACACTCCTAGACGAGCTCGACTTAATGCGAGAAGGTGCCAACGGCATTCAACTAAAACGCAATTTTGAAGGCTCTGATTCATTATATATCCCTGCAGTTTACAGTGATTACAGCCGTAGCAATGTGCTGGTAATGGAGCGTATTTACGGCATACCCGTTTCTGATACCGATGCACTTATGGCGCAAAACACTAATATGAAATTACTTGCTGAGCGTGGCGTAGAAGTATTTTTTACGCAGGTGTTTAGAGACAGCTTTTTTCATGCCGACATGCATCCAGGTAATATTTTCGTCTCTCGAGAGCACCCTGAAAACCCAATGTATATCGGTATTGATTGCGGTATTGTTGGTACGTTAAGCAAAGAAGATAAACGCTATTTAGCTGAAAACTTTATCGCCTTTTTTAACCGTGATTATCGCCAAGTTGCACAACTACACGTTGATTCTGGTTGGGTACCACCAGATACTAGCATTGAAGAATTTGAATTTGCGATTCGCACAGTTTGCGAGCCTATATTTAATAAACCTTTGGCTGAAATTTCATTTGGGCACGTACTCGTAAATCTATTTAATACTGCACGTCGTTTTAACATGCAGGTACAGCCGCAATTAGTATTACTACAAAAAACTTTATTATACGTTGAAGGATTGGGGCGTCAGCTATACCCACAACTCGACTTATGGAAAACAGCTAAGCCCTTTTTAGAAGACTGGGTAAAGCAACAAGTTGGACCGCTATCAGTACTGAAGCAAATGTATGCTAACTTGCCATTTTGGGCTGAAAAAATGCCCGAGTTACCGGATCTAATTTACCAAAATTTAAAGCGTGCACCACACATTCAACCTCAAGAACAAAAGGTATCTCATAAACCTTTAATATTTAGTTTATTTGGTAGTGCTACAATGATTATGGCAACACTTTGTTATTTACAGCACGATTTAATAGCTGCAAGTCTTGCAATAAGCTTATCGGCTATTAGCTTTATAGCGGCATGGCGCAGCGCATAAACTGGGTGCTATTTGCGCTAGTGAGCGTATAATTAGTATTTAAAATAAACATTTAACCGTTTTATATATTGGAGAAAACCATGGGTTTTGGTGGTATTAGTATTTGGCAATTATTAATTGTTTTAGCGATCATAGTTTTACTTTTTGGCACAAAAAAACTACGCGGTATGGGTGGCGATATTGGGGGCGCTGTAAAGGGCTTCAAAAAAGCAATGTCAGATGATCAAATGAGCGAGAAAGAGAAATCCGAGCAAATTCAACAATCAGAAAAAAACACTGCTGACAACTCAACCGATACTGAAAAAAACAAAGATAACAATAAGGTTTAATTAGTATGGGCATGTGGGAACTTGTTGTTATTTTTATTGTTGGTTTAGTGGTGCTCGGCCCTGAGCGCTTACCTGTTGCGATTAGAACAGTGAGTAAATGGGTTAAAACCGCTAAATCACTTGCCAACTCAGTAAAAGCCGAAGTAAGTGAAGAGCTTCGCATTCATGAGCTGCACGAAAACCTTAAAAAAGCAGAACAGCAAGAATTAAAAGATTTAAGCCCTGAGTTACAAAGCTCACTAACAGAGCTACAAAAAGCGGCTGAATCAGTTACTCACAGCTACAAGAAACAACAATCTGATACATCAAATAACCAACAACTTGATGAGAAAAAGTGAAATTTATTTCTCACTTTGTGGTCAACTTACTACATGGTATAAAAAATAATGGCTGAGGAAGTAAAATCAGGGTTTGTAGCTCATTTAATTGAGTTGCGTGATCGGCTAATAAAAGCACTACTAAGCATTTTTGTTATTTTTATTGCCATAGTATATTTTGCGAATGATATTTATGCTTTTGTTGCACAGCCGTTAGTCTCGCATTTGCCAAGTACTGCAACCATGATTGCAACCGATGTAACAGCTCCCTTTTTTGCACCTTTCAAACTTACTTTATTTGTCGCTTTATTTGCGTCGATTCCATGGATATTGCATCAAGTTTGGGGGTTTATAGCGCCGGGTTTATATCAGCACGAAAAGAAAATGCTCATGCCTATTCTCGCCTCAAGTATAATATTATTTTATGGCGGCATAGCCTTTTGTTACTTTGTAGTTCTGCCAATTATTTTAGGATTTTTTACAAGTACCGGTCCCGAAATGATGACACTTGCACCTGACATAAGTAGTTATCTAGGATTTGTATTAAAGTTGTTTTTTGCATTTGGCGTCGCTTTCGAAATTCCAGTGGCTATTATGTTGCTATGCTGGAGTGGCGCAACAACAACAAAAAGCTTAAAAGAAAAGCGCCCTTATATCGTCGTGGGTGTTTTTGTAGTCGCGATGTTTTTAACACCGCCTGATGTATTATCACAAACATTGCTAGCATTTCCGATGCTTCTTCTGTTTGAACTAGGTCTAATTTTAGCAAAGTTTTATACCGCTAAACCACAAAAAGAATCTGAGGAATAAAATGAAAAAACAACTACTCTCACTATTGGTTTTATTAAGCGCACCGACTTTTGCTGCGCAAACAGAGTTTAATACTCAAGCGTTACAAGCATGTAGCTTTATTGAAAACGATTTTAACCGCTTACTTTGTTACGATAATACCATCGCGGGTAAGTCACTGGTTAAGCCATCAGTAACAAAAACGCTCACACCACCAACAGCTAATAATGTACCTCAGGCAGTAGCCACAACATCAACAGAAGTGAAAAAAACAGCTGATGAGTTTGGGTTAGAGTACAAAAAATCACAAACAGAGAAAGACGCTGAAATTAAAGCGATGGTTGCTTCAGTTGAAGAAGCTGCTTACGGCGAGTTAATTATTTCGCTAGATAACGGTCAACAATGGCGTCAAATTGGCTCTGACAGCATGCGCTTGAAAAAGAACGATACGATTGTAATTAGCCGTGGTGTTTTTAACTCATTCTTACTTAAAATTGACGGTGAAAACCGCTCTATTCGCGTTAAACGTACTAAGTAATGTCATATACGTTAATTGATGCTGGAGTTAACTTAACTAATCATCAATTTGATGAGCAGCACCTTGATGTAATTACCCGTGCCAATGAAGCGGGTGTTACAAATATGCTTATTATTGGTTGTAATATTGCAAGCAGTCAGCAATCACTTGAACTTGCAACAAAGCATCTTCAATATTCTACGGCGGGTATCCACCCACATGATGCAAAATCAGCCACTAATGAGCTAGAAGCACAACTAACTGTACTTGCAAATAATAAGCATGTTATTGCTATTGGTGAATGTGGCCTTGATTATAACCGCGACTTTTCGCCTCGCGATGTACAGCGCAGTGTTTTTAGGCGCCAATTAGCACTTGCTGAAAAATTAGATTTACCTGTTTACTTGCATGAACGTGATGCAAGTGATGACATGTTAAGTATTTTAAAAGAGTTTAATATTCGCGGTGTACTCCACTGCTTTACGGGTAACTCAGCAGCTCTAAAGCAATATTTAAATTTAGGTCTATATATTGGTATAACGGGTTGGGTATGTGATGAAAGGCGTGGAAAAGATTTACAACAGCTAGTGCCTAGCATTCCTCTAGATCGATTATTAATAGAAACTGATGCACCATTTTTAATTCCACGAACAGTTAAACCAAAACCTAAATCACGTAAAAATGAACCTGCCCTGCTTCCTTATATCTGTCAAACGGTTGCACAACTTTATCAAATAGATGAAGAAGTTGTGGCCCGTAAAACTACAGAAAACTTTCACCGTGTTTTTGGTTTAGAAGATCGTTAATGGCCTATGCAAAGGCACTTTTAAGCCTATTAGTATTCCTTTGCACTTTTTGCTGTTTCGCAAACCCAGTAATAATAAAACACGATTTTAACTCTCAAAACATTAATAACCTGTATTACTCTTTTGAACCAACGTCGCTATTAAGTGCACAACAAAGCAGCCATATACAGTGGCAAAAAAACACAGGAACCCCCCTTAATTTAGGACTAGAGCAGCGTCCTGTATGGATAAAATTTAAAATAAAAAACACACTTAGTTATAATACTGAGCAAATATTGTCACTAAACAATCCTTTGCTAAACGACGTTCAAGTATATCAATTACATAACTCGCAATTACTTTCTTATACTCAAATTGGTGATGCCTACCCCTTATATAAGCGCACAATTAAAAGTGAATCTTTATTAGTTAAACTGCTCAGCCCTGCAAATAGCGAAACGCTTATTATAATGAAAGTGGCGAATAGCTCAGGCTTGCGAGTCCCTTTAACACTGTGGCAACCAGAAGCTTATTTGGCACACAAAGGAAAACTCAATTTACTCTATGGCTTATTGATTGGTTTTATATTTTCTTTGGGTGTGAGTTGCATAGTTTTATATGGTTTTTCACGTAAAGGTTATTTTGTTTATGCTGGGGTGATATCTCTCACATTAGGTAGTGTATTAGCCTACCTTTGTGGTTTTGGCTTAAGGTACGTTCATCCTAATTTACCTGCATTACAGCAAGTTATGATCCCTATATTACTTACGCTTATCACTTTAATGTTTTTGCCTTTGCAAAAGCAAGTTTGCCATCCAAGGCCCTCACTTCTGCTAACTATTCAAAAAGTTGTAGTTAACGCTTTAGCCATTTCGTTATTATTTATTTGGCTACTTCCAAACAACATAGTTACATTATTTTGTTTAATCACTACTCCAATCGTTTTAGGCTTTTATATTGTAACTACGCTTATGTGCGTGCGTTTAACGCCTTCTAAACCAAACAAAGCACTATTACTTGTATTGGTTTTTTTCTTGGTGGTAATGCTTTATTTTATTGTTGCAGTAATGGGCCTACACGCCTTTGACAAAAGTACGCTCGCATTTGTATTTGCATGCTTTTTTGGTTGCACTTTTTGCTTATGCTACAGCGTAATGAAGTTATTTATTTTACAACGCGATGAAGAAGTAATTGCCCAACAAACCTTGATTGCTGAAAACACAGCACAAGATACACTACTTAAAGAGCGCTTAAAATTACAAGAAAAAACTCGCCAAGAACTTGAATCTCAGGTGGACGAGCGTACCTTTGAATTACAAGTGACGCTTAGAGAGCTTGAAGAAAAAAACCGCTCACTTGAGTTACTAAATACTGAAGACGCATTGACTGGAATAAAAAACAGACGCTTTTTTGATAAAAAACTGGTAATGGAGCTTCGTCGCTCTCGTCGAGAACAAACGCCGCTTAGCATTGTTATGCTTGATATAGATCGATTTAAAAATATCAACGACACGTACGGCCATATCATTGGCGATCAAGTTATTAAAGCAGTGTCTGACCTTATAAAAGACCATTTAAAACGACCACTCGATGAAGTTGCCCGTTATGGCGGTGAAGAATTTGTTGTGCTATTACCTAATACCCCTAGTGAAGGCGCACAAGACATAGCTGAAAAAATACGAGCTGATATCTCAGTAAGTACAGTAACGGTTGCCAATAATGATATTCAATTTACTATTAGCGCTGGTGTATACACCAGTATTGCTGATGATGTTAGCAACCCTCAAATTTTTACTGAGTGCGCCGACAAAGCACTTTATTACGCAAAGCAGCATGGCCGTAATCAAGTAATCACTTTTCCATTACCACAGTAGGAGCATATTAATATGGCCCAATCAGGATTAGACCTTTTCCCATATACTCGCATGCGCAGAATGCGCCGCAGCGACTTTTCTCGCCGCTTAATGGCTGAAAACCAGCTTAGCGTAAATGATTTAATTTACCCTGTATTTGTACTTGATGGTAAAAATCGCCGCGAGGTAATTGAATCAATGCCTGGTATTGAGCGCCTATCAATTGATTTACTGCTTGTTGAAGCAAAAGAACTCGTTGAACTTGGCGTACCTGCCGTTGCTATTTTTCCGGTAACGCCTGCGGATAAAAAATCATTATTTGCCGAAGAAGCATATAACGATGATGGCTTAGCGCAACGTACCGTAAGAGCGTTAAAAGAAGCTTTTCCTGAGTTGGGTGTGATTACTGATGTAGCACTTGACCCTTTCACTACGCATGGCCAAGACGGTATTATTGATGATTCAGGTTATGTTATTAATGATGTCACTACTGAAATTTTAGTTAAACAAGCACTTTCCCATGCAGAAGCTGGTGCTGATGTTGTTGCTCCTTCTGATATGATGGATGGTCGTATTGGCGCTATTCGCGAAGCACTTGAAGCTGATGGGTTTATTCATACTCGAATTATGGCCTACTCTGCTAAATACGCATCTAGCTACTATGGCCCATTTAGAGATGCTGTAGGCTCTGCTGGTAACTTAAAAGGTGCTGATAAAAAAACTTACCAAATGGATCCAGCAAACTCTGATGAAGCGATACGTGAAGTCGCATTAGACTTACAAGAAGGCGCTGATATGGTTATGGTAAAGCCCGGTATGCCTTATTTAGATATTGTACGGCGTGTTAAAGACGAATTTGGTGTACCTACTTTCGCATATCAGGTAAGTGGCGAGTATGCAATGCACAAAGCAGCAATTGATAACGGTTGGTTAAGTGAAGAGGCAACAATAATGGAATCTTTACTTGCATTTAAGCGTGCAGGAGCCGATGGAATATTAACCTACTTTGCTAAGCAAGCTGCAAAATATCTAGCTAAAAAGTAATTTTTTATTAAAAGGCGGTTAAACCGCCTTTCGTTTACATTCATTTACATTTTTGTATTATTTCCGTCATATTTATTCTCTAAACTGGTGTCCCATTTTGGGATTAATACACGGGAATAATAAAAAAATGTTTAAAACAAAAATAACACCACTCGCACTTGTTATAGCAAGTCTCAGTGCACCAGCATCCGCTGATCTAATCATTTCAGAATATATAGAGGGAAGCAGTAATAATAAAGCAATTGAGCTTTATAATAATGCTGATACGGAGCTTTCTCTTGATCAATACTCACTAAGTTTGTATGTAAATGGCAAAACTACAATTCAATCAACTCTTGATTTGTCTGGTACTTTGGCAGCTAACAGTACCTTTGTTATCGTTCATTCAAGTTCAAATGATGCACTAAAAGAAAAAGCCGATTTAGAACATAGTGTTGCTAGCTTTAATGGTGATGATGCATTAGTCCTAATGCAAGGTAGTACCGTAGTCGATAGCTTCGGCCAGCGCGGTGTAGATCCCGGTTCGTTTTGGTCTGAAGGCGCAGTACAAACACAAAATAAAACACTTCGTAGAAAAGATAGTATTACCGCAGGCAGAACAACACCTGACGCAGAGTTCAACCCAAGTGAAGAATGGGTACAGTTCGATCAAGATGATTTTGATGGCTTAGGTTCACATGCAGGTAATGGTGGAACAACACCTGAACCAATTCCAGAACCAGAGCCACTTGAACCACTAGTTTGTGGTGCAGAAAAAACACTAATAAATGCTATTCAAGGTGACGGCTCTGCTAGCCCACTTGTAGGTACATTAGTAGAATTTGAAGGTGTTGTAAGCGCCGATTTTCAAGGTGATGAACAATTAAAAGGCTTTTTTGTTAACTCACTGGCTGCTGATATAGATGCAAATCCACTTACCTCTGAAGGTGTATTTGTATATTTTGCAGATACTGACGTGAATGTAGGCGACCATGTACGTGTACAAGGTACTGTTGAAGAATATTTTGATGCAACACAAATTGGCAGTGTTAGCCAAGTTGCGGTGTGTGGCACTGGTTTAGCTGCAGCAGCTACAAAAATCACTTTACCTTTAGCTAATACAACTGATTTAGAAGCTTTTGAAGGTATGTTAGTCACATTAGAGCAACCATTAGTAGTGACTAATAACTTTGGTCTTGGTCGATATGGTGAAGTTGAATTAGCAACAGAGCGCTTGTACCAAGGTACTCAGGTTGCGTTACCTGGCGATGCTGCTAATGCAGTTGAAACTGAAAATCTACTTAAAAAGATTTTAATAGATGATGGCTCTACAGTACAAAACTTAGACCCTACAGCTTATCCAACTCCAGGCTTATCGGCAGAAAATACATTACGAACTGGCGATACTGTTAATACTGTTACAGGGGCACTTGCTTATAGCTTCGGTCTTTACCGAATTCACCCAACTTTAGCGCCTTCGTTTATTGCAACAAATGCACGTGAAGATGCGCCTGAACTTAATGCTGAAGCAGATTTACGTGTAGCTAGCTTTAACGTACTTAATTACTTCAATGGTGATGGCCAAGGCGGAGGGTTCCCTACATCTCGAGGTGCAGATACTGAAGCTGAATTTATTCGCCAAGAAGCTAAAATTGTAAGTGCTATTAGCGCTATTGAGGCCGATGTTGTTGGTTTAATGGAAATTGAGAATGATGGCTTTGGCGAATTTAGTGCAATTGCTAGCTTAGTAGATGCATTAAATGATGCAGATAGTGCTAACAACTATGCATTTGTTGATTTTAACGTAGATCAAATTGGTACCGATGCAATTACTACCGCACTTATCTATCGTGCTAACAAAGTAGAAGAAGTAGGCACTGCAGCCATTACAACTGAGGCTCCATTTGATTTTAGTAACCGTGCTCCAATTGCACAAAGCTTTAAATCAATAGAAACTGATGAAGTATTTACTGTTGCTGTGTCACATCTTAAATCTAAAAGTTGTGGTAGTGCTTCTGGAAATAATGCAGATTTAGGTGATGGCCAAGGCTGTTGGAATGAAATACGCACGCAAGGTGCTAATGCATTCGCAGATTGGCTTGATAGCAAACCAACCGGTGTTGATGACGAAGATACTATTTTAGTCGGCGATATGAATGCTTACGCAATGGAAGATCCAATACGTGCATTTGCTGATAAAGGCTACAAAAATGTAGTTGCTGAAATTGATGGTGATACACTTGGTTATTCTTATAGCTTTTCTGGTCGTGCAGGAAGTTTAGACCATGCAGTAGCTACACAATCATTACTTAGCAAAGTTGTCGCTGCAACAGATTGGCATATCAACGCAGATGAACCTATTTCACTTGATTACAATGTAGAGTTTAAAAGCGAAGGTCAACAATCTAGCTTGTACTCTGAAAGTGCATACCGCGCATCAGACCATGACCCTGTGATTATTGACATTAAATCTGAAATTACTTTAACGCCTGAAGAGCAAACACCTGTAATTGCAGCCGATCAAGTTTTTGCAATCGATGAAAACAGCGCAATTGGCACAATTATCGGCACGCTCGATTTTAGTGATCCAAATGCCGATGAATCACCTGTTGTTAAATTTATTACATCTGATAATGACAGCGTTTCTATTAACAATGAGGGGCAGTTAATTGTTGCTGGAGAGATTGATTACGAATTCGAAAATCGTATTACTTTAACAGTACAAGCTCAAGATAGTGCTGGTAACTTATCAAACATTGAAAAAGTAGCCGTTAAGGTAAATAACTTACGCTCAGATGATGATAATGATGCAGGTTCATTATTATGGTTATCACTTCTTTTAGCACCACTATCAATAGTGCGTCGATTTAAAAAGAAATAATTAAGTAAAATCTAAACATATAAAAAGCCGCTTTTGCGGCTTTTTTATTTTATACAAATGTAATTCAGACAAGCTTCATTAAACTCCCCGTAATATGTTCATACGATTAGTGAGTCTTCTAGTAATTAATCAGTAACAACTACATAAGATTGAGTGAATTTTACACAAAAAAGCCTCAGTGAGTTACGTATATTGGTTTTTCCTATTGAAAAATATGAACTTTTATAAGGGTTCACATTTTGCTTTAAGTAAATTAGAAGATACTTACAAAACAAAATCAATATTTACCCTAAACGTAAAAATAAGTCGTGTTTTTATAAAGGAATGAGAATGAAACAACTAACCCAAAACTTGCCTAAATGGCAAAAAAAGTCAGCACCACTACTGGGTCTACTTATTATTTTTTCGACTTGGGGCAATAGCAACCAAGCGATTGCTGCAACTGTTGATGTAGCAATTCCACAAAGTAGCTTATTTGATGTAATTAGCGCTCGCGCTAAAAAGTTAGCAAGCGAAGAATATGTTTCACCTAAAAACATCGAGCTTGAAGCGCTAAATAATATTGATTATCAAGACTACCGTTCAATTCGATTTAAAAAAGACAAAGCGGTGTGGAAAGATGAAGGCCTGTACGAGCTGCAATTATTCCACCCTGGTTTTTTATATAAAACACCTGTAACAATAAATACTGTTGATAGCGACTCTAAACGTAGCCGCTTACCTTTCAGCACCGACTTTTACCAATACGATGGCACTGCTGCACCACTACAAGAAGAAATAGCTAAAAGTGTGGCGGGCACTCAACTAGGCCATGCTGGATTTCGCTTACATTACCCATTAAATACTAACGAGTATAAAGACGAAGTAATGGTATTTCAGGGAGCATCGTATTTTAGAGTTGTTGGCCCTCAACAAGTTTATGGCTTATCAGCAAGAGGCCTTGCCATTGATACTGCTGAGAATTCGGGTGAAGAATTTCCAATGTTCAAAGAGTTTTGGTTAGTTAAACCAAAGCCAGAGCAAACACAAATCACCATTTTTGCATTATTGGATAGTCCATCTATTTCTGGTGCGTACAAATTTAGCGTCGACCCTACAACTAATATGCTAGTTGATGTTGATATGCAGATTTTTGCGCGTAAAGATATTAAAAAACTGGGTGTAGCACCATTAACGAGTATGTTTTATCACGGCGAAAATAGCACCAAATTTTTTGATGATTATCGCCCTGAAGTTCATGACTCGGATGGCCTATTAACTCAATCTGCTGATGACAAGTGGGTATGGCGTCCTCTTAACAACCCATCACAACTCAGCGTTACTTCATTTTCGTACAATAACCCAAAAGGTTTTGGGTTAGCTCAACGAGACCGAGACTTTAATAACTATCTAGACACAGAAGCACATTACCACGACCGCCCTAGTCTATGGATTGAACCACAGGGTGAGTGGGGAAATGGTCGTGTAGAGCTTGTAGAAATACCGACTGATACAGAAACCAACGACAATATCGTAAGTTACTGGGTACCAGAAAAACCAATGAAGGCCGGAGATTCATTAAAATTAAGCTACAAAATGACGACCTTTAATTCAGTTTTAACTCAGCACGAGAAAGCACGTGTACTACGTACAAGAATTGGTAGCGCCGCATTACCAGGTGAGGACAACCCACCACCAAAAAGCCACCGCCAATTTACTGTTGATTTTACTGGATCAGAAATAAATCAACTGTCTAAACAGTTAAAACTAGATGCCGACATTCAACTTACAACAGGCGAAGTAACCGACGTGAATGTACAAAAACTTCCGGATTCACGTGGATGGCGTGTAGCCTTTAAAATTGCACCACAGGACGATCAACCCGTTGATATGCGTTTATCGTTAAAACTACGTGACAAAGAAATTAGCGAGGTATGGAGCTATGTTTGGTACCCAAATGACATCAAGTAATAAAGGTAGGGGCACTCCAATGCCATTCAAAACACTAAGAGTATGGCTATTTGCCATTGCGGCACTTGGCACATCTGGCTACGGCATATCTATTATGTTTGAGATTTTAAGCTCAAACGGTATGACACTACTTGAGTATGCTCTTTTAGTATTATTCTCAATCACATTTGCTTGGATTGTAACGGCCTTTTGTAGTGGCACAATCGGCTTTGTACTACAGTTGTTTCGAATTGACCCGCTTACGTTAAAACGTATTAAACCAATTGAATTCAATAACGAGGCAATTAACGCTCAGAAAACCGCCGTTGTAATGCCTATTTATAACGAAGATACCCACCGTGTTATCGCGGGCTTTGAAGTAAGTCTACAATCGTTAAAAGAAACTGGTCAGCTTGATAATTTTGATTTTTATTTATTAAGCGATACACAAGACCCTCAAATAGTTAAAAACGAGCTAAGTGCATGGCATGCATTGTGCGAACGTTTAGGGGATACAGCAAAGCATGTTTTTTATCGTCGTCGCGAAGATAACAAACACCGCAAAGTAGGTAACCTAACCGACTTTTGTGAGCGCTGGGGAAGTAATTACGACCATATGATTGTGCTTGATGCAGATAGCGTAATGACCGGTAAATGTATGTTAGAACTTACTACAAGCATGCTAAACAACCGACAAGCAGGCCTGATCCAAACGATTCCAATCCCTGTTCGTCAAGATACCTTTTTTGGTCGTTTTTTACAGTTTGCGTCAGTGCTATATAGCCCAATGCTCGCTACTGGCTCAGCATTTTGGCAAACAGATAAAGCCAACTACTGGGGTCATAATGCAATCATTAGAGTTGAAGCATTTATAACGTGCTGTGGCTTGCCAACACTCAAAGGTAACGCACCCTTTGGCGGTGAGATTTTAAGTCATGACTTTGTAGAAGCATCACTACTTCATAGTGCAGGTTGGGATGTACTATTACTATCAGATATTGAAGGCAGCTACGAAGAAGTACCAAGTAATATCCTCGATTATGCTGTACGCGATAGACGCTGGGTACAAGGTAATATACAGCACTTAGGTTTACTATCGTCATCTAAGTTAAAATTAATGAGTAAGCTGCACTTCCTATTAGGTGCAACCGCTTATATTTCATCACTAATTTGGCTCTCAATGCTAGCGCTAAGTACTATTGATGCAGTAACGCGCGCATTAAATAGTGATGTGTACTTTAATCGTGTTTATCAATTATTTCCTACATGGCAAATAGCTAAAACCGATCTTATTGATTCACTCTTGTATTTAACTATTGTTATTTTATTAATGCCTAAATTAATGGGCGTAATAGTCACCCTAATACATAGAAACAAACGCTTTGGTGGTTCAATTAAATTAATTCTAGGTTCAATTATTGAAACTGTATTTGCTATTATTGTTGCACCATTAATGATGGTATTTCATGCTTACTTTGTACTTTGCGTATTTTTAGGTAAAAAAGTGAAGTGGGATGCACAACCGCGCGAAGGTCGTATGGTTCCGTGGAAAGAAGCGTTTGGTTATACGTTATTCTCTACTATTGTGGCTATAGCATGGGGCAGCACAGCCTACTACTTCACACCTGTCTTCTTTTGGTGGCTATCACCTATATTATTAGGTTTAGTATTAGGTGCTCCAATTATCCGTTATACCAGTAGTATCAAACTCGGCGTACAACTAAGAAAGTTAGGTATATTTATTTGCCCTAGTGAAGTTGATAACGACTCAACTCTAGAGGCGCTTAAAGTACATCTAAAAGAGATTTCCGTGCCAGAGGAAGGAACTTACCCACAAACAATTCCGGCACTGCCACAAGAGCATATGGTATCAATGCCTATACAATCTTTTAAAAAGCCACGCAGGCTAAAGATGAAAGCGCTAAAAGCTAAGGCTATAAAAAAGTTTAATTAGCGCGTTATAAAATAAAAACAAAAAAGGAGCAATTAATTGCTCCTTTTTTCTATCTAAATTAAAAATCACGCGCTGCATTTACCGCCAATATTTTCTACTTTTTTAGCTAACTTATTACAGTACATTTTAGAAATAGCTGATTGCGCTTCATCATCAAGTTGCCAGTTATAAAAATGAAAAACCTTACAATTCTCCAGTTCTACTTAAAAATAGTGAAAAGAAAAAACGAGCTAAATGATACAACAGTAATTTCCTCACTATTGATATAACGCTCTGTGCATATACGTGTATAGCAAACCCCTTTTTTGTAACTATATATAAATTGCTCTAGTACCTTTTTATTAATTAAAAATATAGGACTAATTAATAATAAAGAGCAGTTATAAAAAACTATAAAAAATAAAACCAAATTATAGGCAATAAAAAACCCGCAACATGTGCGGGTTTTTTTAAAGAGTTAAGGAGCTAATTACTTAGCAGCTTTTTTCTCTTTTTCTGCAGCGATTACTGTGTCAGCTACGTTTTGTGGACATGGTGCGTAGTGTGAGAACTCCATAGAGAACTGACCACGACCAGATGTCATTGTACGTAGTGAACCAATGTAACCGAACATTTCTGATAACGGAACGTCAGCTTTAATGCGAACGCCAGTTAAACCAGCTTCTTGGTCGCTTAGCATACCACGACGACGGTTAAGGTCACCGATTACGTCACCAACGTGATCTTCTGGAGTGAACACGTCAACTTTCATGATTGGCTCAAGAAGTTGTGCGCCCGCTTTAGGGATCGATTGGCGGAAAGCACCTTTAGCAGCGATTTCGAACGCGATTGCAGATGAATCCACGGCATGGAAACCACCGTCAAAAAGTTCAACTTCAACGTCTAATACTGGGAAGCCAGCTAGAACACCTTCGCCCATCATTGACTTAAAGCCTTTCTCAACTGCAGGCCAGAATTCTTTAGGTACGTTACCACCAACAACTGATGATTTAAACGTGAAGCCTGAAGCAACTTCGCCTGGTTTGATGCGGTAGTCGATTTTACCGAACTGACCAGAACCACCAGATTGTTTCTTATGCGTGTAGCTATCTTCGATTTCACGAGTGATAGTTTCACGGTAAGCAACCTGTGGTTGACCAACGATAAGGTCTACACCGTAAGTACGCTTAAGGATATCAACTTTGATATCTAAGTGAAGCTCACCCATACCTTTAAGGATAGTTTCGCCTGAATCTTCATCAGTCTCAACTTGGAAAGATGGATCTTCTGCAACCATTTTACCGATAGCAACACCCATTTTCTCATTACCGCCTTTATCTTTAGGCTGTACAGCAATCGAGATTACTGGAGTTGGGAATACCATTGGCTCAAGTGTTACTGGGTGCTTAGGATCACATAGAGTGTGACCAGTTTGCACATTTTTCATGCCTACGATAGCAATGATGTCACCAGCTTGTGCGCTAGTTAATTCGTTACGGTCATCTGCTTGCATCTCAACCATACGGCCAACACGCTCAGTTTTACCAGTAAACGCATTAAGGATAGTGTCACCCTTATTAAGCTTACCTGAGTAGATACGTACGAAAGTTAATGCACCAAAACGGTCATCCATTATCTTAAATGCTAGCGCCTTGAAAGGTTCGTCAGCAGATACGATTGCGAATTCGCCATTTTCGTTACCTTCTTCATCCATAAGAGGTTGAGGATCAACTTCTGTTGGAGCAGGTAAGTAGTCAACAACAGCATCAAGGATTAGTTGCATGCCTTTGTTTTTGAAAGCAGAACCACAGAACGTAGGGAAGAAAGCAAGGTCACGAGTACCTTTACGGATACAACGCTTGATATCTTCGATAGAAGGTACTTCACCTTCCATGTACGCTTCCATAAGGTCATCGTCTTGCTCTACAGCAGTTTCGATAAGCATTTCATGGTATTCATCAGTTTTTTCTACCATGTCTGCAGGAACGTCAGTGATTTCGTAGTTTTCTGGAAGACCAGTGTCATCCCATACGTACGCTTTTTTAGTTAAAACATCTACAACACCAACAAACTCATCTTCGATACCGATTGGTAAAGTCATGATTAGTGGAGTCGCGCCAAGTACTTTACGTACTTGCTCAGTTACACGGTAAAAATCAGCACCCATACGGTCTAATTTATTTACAAAGATAATACGTGCAACTTCTGATTCGTTAGCATAGCGCCAGTTAGTTTCTGATTGTGGTTCAACACCACCAGAACCACAGAATACACCAACACCGCCATCTAATACTTTAAGTGAACGGTATACTTCAACTGTGAAGTCAACGTGTCCAGGAGTATCGATAACGTTAAAACGGTGATCTTTCCAGAAACAGCTTACAGCCGCAGACTGGATAGTAATACCGCGCTCAGCTTCTTGTTCCATGAAGTCAGTAGTAGATTCACCATCATGAACCTCACCTGTTTTATGGATTTGACCAGTAAGCTTTAGGATACGCTCAGTAGTCGTGGTTTTACCCGCATCAACGTGCGCGAAAATACCAATGTTTCTGTACTTCGATAAATCTGCCATTAATTTTACTCTTAATAAAGTCGATAAATTATTCGGCAGGAGTATAACATCACTTAATGCGAACATCACCATACAAGCCGCTTAAAATGCAATCAATTCAATATATTTTTTTTATCGTCAGAATCTATTAAATATCAAACATAACAAAAAAATCGCAAGGCATTGAAATTAATAGCGTTTAATACTTAAGTTTCAGATACACCAAGTTACTTCGCTATTTTATAGCAACGTTCAGGGCGGCCAATACTGCCGTAACTTTGATCCGCTGTTAACTTACCTGATTCAAGCAAATACTCTAAGTAACGGCGTGCTGTAGAGCGACTAACACCAACCAAATCGCCCATTTGCTGAGCAGTAAATGTAGTGGTTGCGTGATCTACAAAAGCATCATGTATTTTTTGCAGGGTAAGTTGGTCGACCCCTTTAGGTAAACGAACAGACGTGTTGGTTTGCTGCTTTGAGCCAAATAACGTATCAACCATTGACTGCGTTACTTCACTTGCATCAGAAAAACATTGCTGACGTGATTCAAAACGTGCAAGTGCTTGATCAAGACGGCTTAACATTAATGGTTTTACTAAAAAGTCGCATGCGCCTAACTGCATTGCTTTTTCAAGGGTTTCGACCTCTTTTGCAGCAGTGAGTAGCATAACTTCGCTTTTAATCGTTCGGCGTCGTAAGTCGGTCAATAAATCAAGTCCGTTACCATCAGGTAAATGTATATCAAGTAAAATCAGATCGGGTTCAATTGCATGCAGTAAAGCCGTTGCCGTACTTAAATTACCTGCAATGCCCACTACCTGATACTGTGCTTGCCTTAAACTTTGCTTTGGCGTTTGATTGCCTGCAATACCATTTGGTAATAACAAGTACTGCGCTAATAGCTGTGCTACCTCTACTTCGTCTTCAATTATTACTACTGAATACGTCATGTTTAATGCTCTTATTATTTTGGAATATAAACACTTAGTCTTGCGCCAAGTAGGTCTGACTCACCAATTTCTAGCGTACCACCGCATGAGTCTAAATTTGTTTTTACTAAATATAAACCAATACCATGCTCTGCTCCTGATTTAGAGCTGTACTGAGGGGTAAAAATAACATCATGGTCAGAACCTAACCCAAAGCCTGTATCTTCTACATCAAATAAGAGGGTTTGGCTGGTTTCATCAACGGTTACCCGTACTTTTGCAGAGCGAGAGTTCGATGATCTAATAGCTGCCTCAATCGCATTATCTATAAGATTACCTAAAATAGACACGACCCGCTCAAGCATATCTTTACGTGCAATAACACCAAGTAGGCTGTCGGGGTTAAGCTCAAGCGCAACATTTAATTCTCTTGCTTTATGATATTTACCTACCAACAAACCAGCAAGCACAGGGTCTTGTATGCGCTCTAACAAGTTATGAATTTGTGCCTGAGAGCCTTGGCTTTCTTGTCCTATTATTTCTATAGCTTGTTCATTTTTCCCCATTTGCACTAACGCTCCAATTAGATTGAGCTTATTGGAGTAGTCATGAGTTTGTACCCTTAAAAGCTCTGCAAAAGCCTGGACTTTAGTTAGTTGTTGGCTTAAATACTCAAGTTCATCAGAGGGGCGCATACTCAGTAAGATACCATCAGCCTGCCCTTGCACCTGCAAAGAAAATCTCGATAAAATAAGGCGTTTATCGGCGGCAAATAATTCAAACCCCACTATTTTACGTCGCTGATTACGCAATAAAAACCCTGCATGTTCAGGTAATAAATCGTTTAAGGTGAGATTCTGATTAATAATTGAAGTTGGTTTATCTAATATTTCGCAGGCGCGTTGATTGAGTTTTCGTACTTTTCCGTCTGGGTCGAGTGCAATAATACCGCTGCGTACGGTATTTAAAATTGCATCTTGTTCTGAAAACAAACGTGCAATTTCATCTGGCTGCAGACCAAAAATAGCATTTCTGACACGTTGTCCAATATAAATAGCCGCCAGTATACTTAAACCTACAAGTATTAAGCCCCATATTAATATTTCACTACTACGAGAGAGGATAAGCGGATCGATTGATTGTACTAAAAAACCAACCGATACAACGCCTACTATTTCATTATTACCTGCGTACACCGGCACTTTGCCACGAATTGATTCACCTAAGCTACCATGAGCTACCGAAATATAGCGCTCTCCCTTTAATGCAGCTTGACTATCACCTCCAACCATTTTTTTGCCAATTTTATCTTCATCGGGATGCACAATGCGAAGCGCATTTTCATCGCCAACAACAATAAAATCAGCACCTACAAACTGTCGTAAATTTTCAATTTGCATGTTAATGGTAGTTAAGTCACTTGGTATTTCCAGTGCATTAATTATATCAGCGCGTGTGGCAATACTGCTTGCCACAGCGAGTGCTTTATCGCCAATATGGTTATGTAAGCTTTGCGCTGTAAGTTGATACACCAACGCGCCAAATAATAAAGCCTGCAATACACACAATCCTGTAACCCAAATAATTAATCGTGTTTCTAATCGCTTAGGTTTTGTGACCATGTTTTGCAATGGATTTAGCTTGTTGGTGTTTTTCATTTCATTCTCAATTATGCATTTTCTTTGTCTGCACGGCGTTGCATTAAATAATCTTTTAACGGAAACAACAGCACTAAAATTGAAATTACAAATATGCTCAATGTTAGCGGACGATCCCATAAAAAGCTTAATGAGCCATCAGAAATCATCATTGAACGACGGAAGTTTCGCTCAATCATATCCCCTAATATAAAACCTAATAATAATGGTGCCATAGGAAACGACAGTAATCGCAATACTAGCGCAACTACCGCAAACCCAACCATCATAAATAAGTCGAAGGTATTAAAGGACACTAAATAAACACCAATTAAGCTAAAAAATAATATCATCACGGTGAGTACCGACTTTGGCATTGCCAATACTTTTGCAAAATAAGGAATGAGTGGCAGGTTTAAAATTAATAAAACAATGTTGCCAAAATACATACTTACAATAACCGCCCAAAATACACTTGGGTTTTCTTGCATAAGCATTGGACCTGGTTGAATGCCGTAAGCAATCAAAGCACCTAGCATAATTGCCGTAGTACCTGAGCCCGGAATACCAAGCGTTAACAGTGGAACAAACGATCCTGTACACGCCGCATTATTTGCCGACTCAGGGGCAGCCAAACCACGTAATGAGCCTTTACCAAACTTTTCTTTTAAACCTTTGGGCGCTAAATTTCGCTCTGTTGCATAAGCCATAAAACTCGCAATAGTTGCACCAGCACCCGGTAACACTCCCACTATAAAACCTAAAATAGACGAGCGACCAATCACTGGTGCTATCTCTTTAATCTCGGCTTTGTTTAACTTGGTTGAACCTATTTGCGGTGTGTCTGAGTCATTAATGTTTTTAGCATCTTTTTTCTCTGGTTTTACAACATTTACAAGCGCCTCGGCTAATGCAAATGTTGCCATAGCAACCAATAAAAAGCTTATTCCATCGAGTAAATCAGGTTGCCCGAAGGTAAATCGGTCAGTACCTGATGATGGATCAATTCCAACCGTTGCTAGCATCAAGCCAAACACCGTCATCATCATTGCTTTTAAAAATTGCCCTTTATTTGAAAATGCTGCAATAGCTGTTAAGCCTAAAAACATCAGCACAACATAATCAGGGGATTGAAAACTCAATGACACTTTTGCTAATAAAGGTGCAGCTACCATTAATAATATGGCGCCAATCGTTCCGCCTATGAAGGAGGAATAAGCAGCAATTGCCAATGCTTTACCTGCGTGCCCTTGTTTAGCAAGCGGGTAGCCATCAAAGGAGGAAGCTACCGTACCCGCTACGCCTGGCGCATTAATTAAAATAGATGACGTAGAGCCACCAAAAATAGCGCCATAATAAACACCCGCCATTAAAATCATGCCCGAATCGGCGCCAATACTATAAGTAATTGGGATCATTAAGGCAATTGCGGTAATTGGCCCCAATCCTGGTAACATACCTATAAAAGTACCTACCAAGCAGCCAGCTATAACGTACATTAAATTATTAAAGTCGAGCACGGTCGACAAACCAAGCATAATTCCATCAAACATAACTTAACTCCACAAATTGCCCGGAACCAAGTAAATACCTAATACTTGAGTCATCAAAAACCAAAAAATCACCGCAACCGGTATCGATGCAAATAGCAAAATTCCCTTACGTCTTTCCCCCATCACAAAAAAGCCCGCTAGCAAAAATGCACTGGTCGAGATTAAAAAACCAAATGGCTCAAGTGCAGCGCTATAAATCACCATTAATATCAACAAACCAATAGTGTGCAGCACGTGCGACTTCTCAAGAACATCATTGGTATTTGTTTTTTCTTTAGGTTTGATTAATGTCGACCCTATAGAAAGTAAGCACACCACAATACCAAACCCGGCATATACTTTAGGAAGTGTCGCTGAGGTAACCGTTTCGTATTCTTCAAACGGTAGTAGCGGAATTTGCCATGCAACCACAGCGTATAAAGTAAATAGCGCCAAGAATAAACTTGGCCCTATTAATTCTCGATTCGTCATTTTAAACCTCGATTACGGCAATGTGCGGATAAAGCTAAGCTCTTCCATTACAGCTCTAAGCTGCACTTCTTGCGCTTCTAGTGACTTAATAAACTCATCTTTTTCTTGAAAAAGATTTAGCCAACCGTTACGAGCTCTTACAGCTTCCCACTCAGGTGTGCTTTGCAACTCACGTAGTTTTTTTGTGTACTGTGCTAACTTTTCAAGGGGTAAATTAGGTGCCGCAAAAAGACCACGCCAATTAACAAATTCCATATCGTAACCTAGTGACTTAAGTGTGGGTATTTTTGGGTAATCAGGTAAGGGCTCACCCGATGTAACCGCTAAAATACGTGCTTGACCACCGTTAGCGACTTCAAGCGCTTCACTTAAGCCAGTAGAAAGTAAATTCACTTCGCCTGAAAGCAACCCAGCCTTCGCTTTACCGCCTGCATCGTAAGGAATATAACGCAGGCGTCGACCATCTATACCCGCAGCTTTAACTGCTTGAGCCGCCACTAAGTGATCCATACTGCCGCGAGCAGAACCGCCCGCCACTTTTACCGAACTTGGATCTTCTTTTATTGATGTAATAACATCCTCCCAAGTTTTAAATGGAGAGTCATTACGCACTACAAACGCGCCATAATCTGCAATCATACTGGCTACAGGTGTTAAATCGCGATAGCTATATGGAATTCGGCCACTTAACGCGCGCAATACGATAGGCGTTGAGTTAACCATTAAAATATCGCCTTTTTTAGTACCCGACTCAATTAAATACGCAATAGCACGACCGCCCCCACCACCAGACATATTTTGAAAAGATGCATTATTTTCAATGCCCGACTTAACTAAACCTTCGCCTATACCACGGGCTGTTGTATCCCAACCACCGCCAGGTCCGCCTGGGATTAAAAAGTGAGTATCGGCTATTGCCAATGGACTGCTAAGTACTAACGATGCTGCAAGTATGGTCGTTTGTAATGATTTAAATAATTTCATTGTGTGTCCCTTTAAAACAAATACTGCATACGTGCACTAAAGCCCATACCAGAGTCTTCGTCGCCAACCAGCACAGTAGTACCGGCACCTTCTACATCGCTGTAAATTAGATTACCCATAAACTTAATATCACTACTTACGTAATAAGATGTACCTAATGTATAAGTTGTCGCTTTTGTGCCTTGTAAGCTACTTGTAGCATCTACTTCTGAAACACGTGCCACCAACTCCCATGCATCTTTAATATTTTTAGGTTGTACAAATAATGCAGAGCTCGCTTTGTATTGACGCTGCTCGCCACCTAAAAAGTAACTTGCCGATACATGAAAACCATCAAATCGTTCCCCATCTAAAAAGTCAGCACTGTTAACTGCATCAAGCGAACGGCTTGCATATTCAGCCTCAAGCGTTAAAGAATCCACCTGATAAGCAAACTCAAGACCGGTTTGCGATAAACTATCAAGTGGGCTTGTTACACCACCAACAGCGTAATCAACAAGTCGAGTATTCGCTTCACGCACTTCACCACGCGCAAAACGTGCGCCCAATTCATTGCCACCCATATCGCGATATGAATGCCACACGCCTAAATGAATTACATCGCCAGGTGCTACACTCGACCATGTAGCACGCCCAGTAATGGCAAGAGTAAGCTTGTCGTTTTCATCGCTACCTGTTGCACCAAATGCATCATTTTTATAAACGCCTATCGCGTAACGAAAGCCTGAGTCTTTAAAATATTGATAGGCAGAAGCACCCCAACGAAAAAAGGGCGAGAAAGTATTGGCAAGCGAGCTGCGCTCAATCGTATTAATGTGCTTTGAACTGGTTAATGCATTTAACGATATATCTTCGCGAATTTTACCGACTTTAACTTTAAGACCGTTATCAAACGCATAGCGAACCCGCGCCATCACTATTTCAGCGGTCCCTTCGCCAAACTCAAGTAATAGCTTATGATCCCAATTTCCATGCTCACTCTCTACGTAAGTACGAATACGTCGCGGGAAAAAGTCGCTCCCGCCAGAGCCCTCATTATCGGCATTGTAAGCGCCATCAAAATAGTTGTAGTCGAGCTGAACCCGTCCACCAAACTCTAAATTAAAACCACTGGTTGTTTTTAGTACACTTACTTCTTTTTGTAACGCATCTAATTGCTCTTGTAGTTTTTGCGTATCGTTATCGGCTAAAACGGATGTACTTGCTAGTGCGGCAGCAACTGCCAAAGCGAGTTGTGTGTTACTTGCTTTCATTATTCTCTCCACGCTTGTGTATTTGTTGTCAGGTAGATAAGCGACGACAAACTGCTATCTAACTCGCAGCTTATTGTTAACGTGAAATTAACTAAATATTTAGAAGGTAAGGTGCATTGATGATCGTTATGTGCTTTTTGCTCATAAAATTCATGAACAAAAAGAGCAAAAGCAGTTACTGTTTATATTTTGATTTATAAACACTTTTAAAGGTTTGAATGATTACCATACGAATAAACAGATAAGATTTTTGCAGATCTAACAAAGCCCACAATAAAGTAGGCTTAACTAATTATGATTTAGCAATACAACTAAAAAATCATTTCAGGGACATTTAAGGGGGGGATAAGCATTTCGCACTTACATAGCAGTTTATTTATACACTATTAATTAACTGCTCAACAATGAATTTGTTAACATCTCATTGTCAAAAAAGCCTAAATTTGGTACATTATTCCTTCAATAGTATTTATAAAAACAACTATAAGACCCTACAATGAAATGGAACTTCCTTCGACTCAGCCCTTGGCTAATTGCACTTACCTTATTAATTTTCTCTCATAATATTTTTGCGCAGCAATATAAAATAGATAAACCAGCTAATTGGGTTAATACACATATTATTGAGCAACCCAAGAATTCCGACATAACCAAAGTACGTGACGGCACACTTTATTTATTACTCGATAACCAATCCTATATACCGAGCAGGCAAAAACAGCAACGCTATACACACTTGGTTATGAAAGCTTTAAATCAAAGTGGTGTTGATTATATAAGCCAGCTTAATCTTGATTTTGATCCAAGTTACGAGTCGCTAACGCTAAATAGCTTAACGATTATCAGAAATAATGAGCGCATTGATAAGCTTGATAGCGCGAAAATGAAGGTTATACAGGGTGAATCTGAATTAGCTGAGCGGATTTATAATGGTAGCTTATCACTCAATATTATTATTGATGATATGCGCAGTGGCGACATACTCGATTACAGCTACACAGTCACAGGCAGCAACCCTATATATGCTAATAAGTTTAGTACAAGACGCACGCTAAACTGGTCGGTACCCGTAGTGCAACAAAATATGCGTGTACTTTGGGGTAAACAAACACCTCTACATATAAATACAATAAACGGCACAGCAGATATTCAAGAAACGCTTAACAAATATGGTAAAGATTATTCTATAACTCTTTTTGAAGAACCTTTACTGGAGCAAAATTCTCAAACTCCAACATGGTACGACCCATATACACAAGTTTACTTTTCTGAGTTTGACGATTGGGGTCAGGTAGTTAACTGGGCATATCCGCTTTATCAATCAGCCATAGAAACCCCAAACAGCATTTTGGATATAGCTGAAAAAATAAAAGCAAAACACACAAAAACATCAGATAAAATTGCCGCAGCACTGCGCTTTAGCCAAGACGAAATTCGATACTTAGGGCTTGAAATGGGCACTAACTCGCATCAACCAACGTCAGCTTCAGAAACGCTTTCGCTACGGTACGGCGATTGTAAAGATAAAACAGTACTGCTTATTTCGTTATTAAGAGCGATGGATATTAAGGCCTTCCCTGCGCTAGTTGATACAGAGGAAACCAAACGTTTAAAAGAACTTCCACCTTCAGCAAGTGTATTTAATCACGTAATTGTTACGCTAAAGCAAAATGGAGAGCGCTACTGGCTCGATCCTACGGTCAGCTACCAACGAGGTACTCTCGAATATTTAGCACAGCCTGACTATGGCTATGCCCTAATAATTGATAAAGGTGAAAGCGCTTTAACGTCAATGGCGCAAAAGCCTGTACATACAAATGTATCTGTAGAAGATAACTTTTTTATTGCTGAAAAAGTATCCGAGCCATCACGTTTTGAAACCCAGTATACTTATGCTGAATTTGAAGCAATTAACCGAAGAAGTAATATAGCCAGCAGTGGTCTAAATATCGTTGCTAAATCTTATTTCGAGTATTACCAAGGCTTTTTAAATGGTCTATCAATCAATGAAGCAATGACTATTAGTGAACAAGAACAAACGGGTAAACTAATAACCAAAGAATCGTATTTAATTAGTGAATTTTGGGAAAAAACAGACGAAGGCTACGAAGCTAGTTTTTACGCGAATGAAATACAAAATAGCGTTTACGAACCAAAGCAGGTAAATCGCACCGACCCACTCTACTTTGGCTACCCCAATATAATTAACACCACAATAAAACTGCATTTTGCAGAAAAAGGTTGGGGATTTGATAGCGATCAAGAAGAAATTGATAACGACTACTTCAACTTAAAAACAACTACTGAATTTAATGATAATGTTTTAACACTGAGTTATGACTATTACGCAAAACAAGATCATATTAAAGCCGCTCAAATAGATGATTATTTAGCACAGCGTAAAAAGTTAATATCAGCAACTCATTACCCTATTCTAAAATATGCAAAGGCGAGCGAAACGTCTCAAACAACAGCTGATGTGCTAGATAGCTTTGGTTATAGCTGGCTTAAATATGTGTTGGCTGGCTATATTTTAGTACTCATATTCTTTTTCGCCGATTGGCGATTAGAGTCAGCAAAAAAAGTGAAATTTGAAGATAGTCCATTTTATGCAGTATCTATAAGTAAGTTTATTATTTACAGTATTTTAAGTTTAGGCATATTTGTTAACTACTGGAGTTATCGTAACTTTAAAGCCATTAAAGAGCGCGATAACTCAAGTATTATGCCTATTGCTCGAGGTATATTTGCTTTTTTATGGTATTACCCTTTGTATCTTGCACTTGCAGAGCACAGCCAACAACAGTTAAACAAAAATAGAGTAATGCCTAACTGGACTGCCTTAACACTCTGGCTAATGGTACTCGCCAGCGCCTTTGCTTATCGTATGGACGAATACGCAACCATAGTGATTTGTATAATGCCATTTTTATGGTTGCCTCTAGTTAGTTACATTGAACAAACCGATACAAGTAAAGAAGCCCTACATTACAACTCGCACTGGCGAATTAGGCAGTATTTAATCTCGCTTGCGTTTGCACCTCTATTATTTTTAGGCGTACTTCAAGAAGTAAATATTTTACCCAATGCTGCAATTATAAAAGGCGATAGTTTATGGCCTTACCAAGTACACTTTTTAAAACGTAATCGCCTAACACCTGAAAACGAAGAAATACTCTATTTTTATAGCGATACAATGTTTGATTACCGAGAAGACGGTAACGGAATAACCGAGAACTATATTTTTAGTTACTACAAAAACGATGACGGTAAGCTTAAATCAGATCTTAGTCATTTTAAAGACATAGAAAAAATAGAAACCACATACGGTAAAACTAAACTTGATAACACAAGTATTAAAGTAATAAAAACTGACGGTAGTGATTTCTTGCTCATTGTAGGGCGTCTAAACAAGCAGGATAAAGTACTAGTGGAGCAGATTAATTTACGTATAACAGCAAATAAAGTGCGTTAGTGGCTTAAAATATCCAATTAAGTACGAATATTTTTAGCCATAAATTAAAGGCTGTTGATCTTTAGGGGCTAAGGTTTTCCAAGCGATGCTTTTATAATAAAAATCCACATCAAATTATTTAATAAGTATTAAGCATCTATTTTTTATTAAATGGCAGTGCTAACTAACCGATTTATATATGAATAAAAAACAAGCATCACAATAATAAGAATTATTTGCATTTAGGTGTTGACAGATAGTTAGATCTAACTGATAATCAATATCAACAAGACGGATTGCATACCACTTGTTAAGGAATGAATTGATTTGTTTCTCGACCCTGAAACAACGTGTGGCGCACGTAAACAGCTATGGCTACTTGTTATGAACCGCAACGCCCCTTGATGTTGATGATGAGTAACCGCCCTACTATTTTACTTGCTACATTGCTCATATCGGTGACGGTAGATATGAAACTAAAAAAGCCCTTACGGGCTTTTTTTATGTCTGTAATTTAGTGAGTCGCATACTCACATAAATTCAACCATTAACGACGGTTTTTACGTGCGCGTGCTCGGCGTTGTTTTTTCTCTTCTTCTTTAGCTGCTTTTTTAGCTTCTGCTGCAGCGCGTAAACCAGCAACCATTACTTCTTCTTCCTCACGCATTTGCGGAGTTTCCATAGTAATACGGCCAATGATGCCGTCGCGTAATTCGTTGATTAGTATTTCAGACATTTTGTATGTGTCTATTTGGTTACCACCACGAATACAGCCACGTTTTTTACCCGCCATTTCAACAAATTCCCAATCACTTTCTGGTAATTCATCTATTTTATAACGCGCTTTTAAAAGCTCAGGGTATGCACGTAATAGGTACTCAGCGGTATAACTTGCTACTTCTTCATACTCAAGTGCTGTATCACGAATGGCACCGGTAGCGCCTAAACGATAACCTGAGTTTTCGTTTTCTACTTTTGGCCACAACATACCAGGCGTATCGTAAAGCATAATACCGTCTTCAAGCTTAATGCGTTGTTGTGCTTTAGTAACAGCAGGCTCATTACCTGTTTTTGCAACTATACGTCCAGCCAGTACATTAATTAACGTAGATTTACCCACGTTAGGAATACCCATTATCATGGCTTTAATTTGCTTATCGGCACCCACTTTATGCGGCACTAACTTTTTACAAAGCTCATTTATACGACTTACTTCAGCTGCTTTATCATGACCAAAAGAAATCGCTTTAACACCGTTTTCTTGCTCAAAATAATCTTTCCAGATTTGAGTCATTTTAGGATCAGCTAAATCAGCTTTGTTCAAAATTTTGATGACCGGCTTACCTTCACGCAAGGTTGCCACCATCGGGTTTTCACTACTGTAGGGAATGCGCGCATCAAGCACTTCAATGATCACATCCATTTGTGGCATTATTTCTTTAATTTCATTACGGGCTTTATTCATGTGCCCAGGAAACCACTGTATTCCTGCTCTACTCATTTGATTTATATGACCTTTAATTAAAGGCCGCAGCCTATTGGTACTAATATGGGTACTAAAAGTAAAACTATGCTTTTGTACTTTTCGTAATAATAAGTAAGTTTACTACAGAAGAGAGGTATAGTGCTTCTAAAAATAAAATACTAATCAACCGTAATACAATTGAGTGATTAAATGCAAAGAAGATATTGAAGCCGCTATAGGTCAATTACTCCGATATCCTTTATATCTGGGCACTGAACATTGTAGTGGAATATGGATTGTTGGTAGTAATTCACCGTTCACTGATGATTTAACATGGTTCAGCGAAATTAGAAAGAATACAGACTTAGAATTGAAGTATTTCTAAAAAGATACGCTAGCTCATTAGATAATAGTTACACTATTAAGGTCCTCTTTTTGGTTTTTATTATATAAATCAAGTATCGCCAATGGGCATTTATATAAGCAATTAATATCACCGTAGGCTGCAAGCAAATCTTTATCTTGAATACCATGTTTACTTGGTTCAGCCATATGGGCTGACTCAATCACTCCGTAGTTACCAGGGAAAATAAACATATTGGAGACTTTATTTTCAGGATAAACTGATTTTATAGCTTTAGCATAAAAAAACTGCTTAACTAAATCTGGCCAACCTGGCGCTGTTTCTAAACTTTTCGCAGCGTAATATTTAGCATCAATAACTGTAAAATGTTCTGTTTCGGGATCTCTAAGGACTATATCAGTTCTTTGCCCTTTCCTACTCGCTAACCTCAATTCACCATTTATTTTATATACTGGTTTAGCTAGTTTTTTATTAATAGGAAAAACGTTTTTCAGCGTTTTTGATAGCATATGCTCCCACATACCCTCAAACCTTTTTATTCCTATAGAAAAATCACTTTGTTGTGACATACTTTCTAATTTAAGATAGCTAATTAATTGTTTAATCAGATAGATATCACGGTCAGAGTAAGCACGTGTTAACTCATTGTTTAGGTGATAAATCTTCCCATCATTATCCATTAATGAGGCAGGAACATTGATAAGCTGCTTAGTTATAGCTTCATCATCGTTAATTAACCAGCCGACTTTCTGATCTAAATTACGTAAAACCTCCGCATGAATTTTCGCGGTCTCACAGTTGGAATATACTCGCTTGATATAACCTGCTAATTCTAAGTAAACAGGACTATCACCAGACGTATACGGTATAGATTGCTTAATCGTACGGTTCCAATCTACTTTCCCTGAGTTTACTTTCCTTTCAGATACTCGACGTGTAAAAAGGCCGTTGTTGAAGTAGTCTTCAAATAAAGCAAATATTAAACCTAGGTACTCTTGCCCATGAATGCCTTCATCAACTAATTCATCAGCACTTATAGCATTGTCTTTATCATCTAAATAACGTTTAAGTGCTTTCAATAAAGTTGCACATACCTTCTTCGAGGTTGATTCATTGATTTCTTCATAGTCACTATTTCGGGGAAGAAATACAGCAATTTGATCATCAAAGTTAATTAAGCCGCAAAACATAACTTTTTGTCCATTACCGTAAAGTAGCCCCTGCTTATTCAAATTTTGAACTAGCTTCTTGGGCATAGCTTTAACAATGTTTTGCCTATCTTCAAATAGATGTAATTTACGCATTTTTAATTACATCTATTCTGGTTGTTCATCTGCGACAACTTCTTGGTCTTTTTGCGCTTCGGTTAATGCTTCTAATAACTTAGCCTCAAAACTTTCAGAAAAGATAGGATTACCTTCTCCAAATTGATGTGACAGCTGACCGAAAGTACCTGCCACTGATGTATTAAAAATCACATCACGCTTTCCATGACGAAGTACATCATCCCAGAGATAAACTAATATTTTACCTTTTAGAGTATTATTAGCTTCTTCAATAGTAGTAAGCTCTTCATCGGAAACAAAGCGATGGCCTAAAAGACGATCTTCCGGTACTTGCAAAAAAGACAAAGTATCATTAACAACTTCAGCAAATACTTTCCAAGGCACTTCAGGTTTAGAACTATCAGCAAACGTGAGTTTAAAACTGCCATCTCCTGCCTGATTCAAGTCTATAGGTAAGTATTCGAATAACCAACGCCTCTTAAAGGCGGTGTCCATTGGCATGACTGATTGGTCACTACTATTCATAGTGGCAAGAATTGACAGGTTGGAAGGTAAGTAAAGTTCACTAAACTTATCTGATTCTTTTAGATTTTCTTTAATATGAAGCAACATATCGGGATCAGAAGCTTCTATCTTATATTGGCTTTCACCATTCATATCTCGATCTAGTAGCTGAAATATCTCACCAAAAACAGCTGCTGCTGGTGCTCTATTAAGCTCTTCAATTACAAGAAAAACATGTTTACTCGTATCATTTAAGGCTTCTATCAATGCCTTAGTGAATGGCCCAGGTCTAAACTCATAAGAAATCTTTTTTTCACCATTCGAATCTATCATAACTGGCTTTAAAGCGCCTACGAAATCACTGTACTGTGTGTCAGGGTGAAAAACCGTTGTGTAGCGACAATGGTACTCAGTTATTTTGTTTATACGATGACTCTTCCCTGTCCCTGGCGAACCATAGTAAATTTTATTTATGGCTTTTAAGTTATTAGTTGTATAAGTTGTTTGTAACTCTGTAATGGTATTATCTTTGATCTCAAACTCTTCTACATTCATTTTCGAGAAGTATGTCTTTACATCTATATCTTGATTAAAGGCATTTATAAGGACTTTAAGCTTTGACGAGTTAGCTACTACTAAATTACAAGCTAATGCGATACTTGATTCATAAACATCACTACGATCTAAAGTTTTACCTTTGGCAGCCTCAGACTTACGACCAGTTTTTATCCACCAATCACGATCTGACATAAACTTTATAAAAAAGTCTTTCTCATCTGTATTAGTGATGAGGGTATCCAAAATTTCGATAAAGTCTTTCTCTATTTCTGAACCTTGACTCCCCCAAAGCTCACTTGGAAATTGTTTCAAGTAGGTATCAATATCTTTTGCGTTATAGCCTTCTGCTCTTAAACCTTTTTTGATCTCATCTATAACACTTTTATACTCAAAAATAGCACCATATAAGTCACTAAAGCAAAGGGCATACCACAACCCAGACGATGGTACATCTGCACGTAGGCCTGCCTTCCCAATAAACGTGATTGAGAATGGGTTTATGACGTGTGTTCCAGACGAATCAACATTGCCGAGAGCTTTTATTAGTCGTGCTTTTAGCTCTTCATCGATTTGAACATCACTAGAATAATTCAATTTGGTGAATTGATTTTGACATTTATCAATTAAGGTATTGAGATTTTGTAGCAAAATTCCCTCTCACATATTGTCTGATCATTTATACAGTGCTATCCTACCAGGATTAAAACCGGATAAGTAAAACAGCATAATGAGTACTGTTTCAATGAATAACGATATAGCAAGACAAATCAAAAGTATACGAGAAAACTTAGGTTTAGGACGTACAGAATTTGCGAACTTACTTGGCATGGCTTCTACCGGTGAGCGAACAGTTAGAGGGTGGGAAACTGGTGAACACAAGCCTACAGCAAAAAAACTAACTGATATACTTAACCTAGAGTCAGAGTTAAAATCTCATTTAGACAATGCACCTTTTAAACAGAAACCTTTATCAGAATCTGAATTTACATTTATAGATTTATTTGCAGGGATTGGTGGGATCCGATTGCCTTTCCAAAAGCTCGGTGGACACTGTGTATTTACCTCTGAGTGGGATAAGTTTGCGCAAAAAACATATCTAACTAATTTTGGGGAAATGCCTAATGGCGATATTACTCAAATCGCTGCATCAGATATTCCTGATCATGACATACTTTTAGGTGGCTTCCCTTGCCAAGCTTTTTCTCAAGCTGGCCTCAAACAAGGTTTTAGTGATACCCGTGGAACCATGTTTTTTGAAATTCAAAGGATACTCACTGAGAAAAAGCCTAAAGCTTTCGTTCTTGAAAACGTAAAGCAACTTCAGGGGCATGACAAAGGCCGTACTTTAAATACTATCTTAGATATTTTAAGAGGTAACTTTGATTTAGAAATTCCAGAAGATGTGCCTTTAAGTGAAGAAACAAGACATGCGCTATCAGAGAAGTTAAATTATTGGGTTGATTATAAAGTACTTAGGGCGGGTGATTTTGGCGCCCCTCAAAACCGAGAGCGCGTTTTCATAGTAGGGTTTGATAAGAATTACTTTAAAGACTGTGACTTTGGTGAACTATTTAACTGGCCGACCCCGCCTAAAACACCAACAAGAGTAGGTGATATTTTAGAAGACTTAAGCGCTATAACCCCTAGTGATGATAAATTTACAATATCTGAAAAATTATGGGCAGGCCACCAGCGCAGGAAAGCAGAACATAAAACCAAAGGTAATGGCTTTGGTTACTCGCTGTTTAATGCTGAAAGTGAATATGCAAATACAATCAGTGCTCGTTACTACAAAGACGGCTCTGAAATTTTAATTGATCAATCAGAACTTGGTAAACGCCCTCGTAAGCTAACACCTAGAGAGTGTGCTCGATTACAGGGTTTCCCAGAAGAGTACATTGTAAATGCAGTATCCCAGGGCCAGATATACAAGCAATTTGGTAATTCAGTATGTATGAAGGTTGTAGATGCATTGGCAAAGAATGTGACCAGAACTCTACTCAGAAAGTAGTTGGTAGAGTTCATCATAAATAGCTTACAATATTAACTATACCGAGCAACTACTAATTCATTCCATAAGTTATTACTTGCTCGCCAATGTGCATAAGGCCTACGATTTCCTTCATACATTCCTGAATCAAAGAAAACATGTCCTTCTCTAACGAGATTAAGCCAGTTTTCATAACTCATTGGTTCTCCGAAAACAATTTCATGAAATACACCGCTTTCATTTAAAATACATTTAAACCAACCATTTTGATTAAATTTACGTTCTAACTTAGGTTTTATTTTAGCCTTTGTCCATTGCGCAATTAATAAGCTTTCTTTTTGTAACTCTTTGGGAACAATCTCTGATTTATTTATACGCATATCAGCAGATTTACTATAAATAGCCTGTATATCTTGACCTGGTGTAACAATTAATTTTTGCCCAAACCTGTTAAATTGCTTTACTTTGGGCACTGGCATCCCAGACCAAGAGTAACGACCATTTTTATTTGGATTAGCCTGACCAAAGGCGACTAAAAACTCCTTATCACGATTCAGTTTTTTTATTGTTGGTTCAGAACGATAACGACCCCACAACGATTTATCCGGCGACCAATCCCCAAAAGAAGTTTTCGAAGTCGTATCCGTTTTCATTTCATAACCAAGTATATCCGTTGAATTACTTGAATTTGGCTTAATGCCCATCTGTTTTTCTAACCAGTGGCCATGGCTTCCATGATGACGGTTGCCCGTTACTTCAGGCCGTTTGCCTTTTACGTTATCCATAAAAAGATCAATAATTTTTTTTCTGTTCGCTTCCATCTGATCATCCTTGTAAAATAATTTATTCATTAAAAAAGGTACAGAAAAAGTTGTATCATAAAAATTTATATCTATAAAGAAAATATTAGCTCTCTCGGCTAAACACATAACGACGCTGGCTATTATGAATTTTTAACTGGCAATTCATTTAATTGCGCTATACTGACGCAAATTTTTTCAGATTAGTTGTTATGGCTCTTAAATCCACCATTATGAAAGTGCAGTTATCGCTTAGCGATATGGACCGCCACGTTTATCAAGATTTTAATTTAACCTTGGCTCAACACCCATCAGAAACCGACCAACGGTTGATGATTCGCTTACTCGCTTTTGCACTCAATAGCTGTGATGGTTTAGAATTTACCAAAGGGTTAAGTGCTGATGATGAGCCTGAACTTTGGCATGTAAGCTATAGTGAAGAAATAGAACTATGGGTTGAGCTTGGCTTACCAGATGAAAAACGCCTTAAAAAAGCCTGTAATAAATCTAAAAAAGTGGTGCTATATACTTATGGTGAAAACAATCAAGCAATTTGGTGGCAAAAACATCAACCTAAATTGTATGAATTTAAAAATCTAAGTATTTTTAGCCTTGATTACGCAGCAACACAAGCACTTGCTGCTTTGGTTGATCGTGGAATTAAGCTCGCCATTACCATTCAAGATGGTGAAGTATGGGTAAATACCGATACAACCAATATTGAAATAAAACCGCTACAGTTAATGTAATTACGGTAGTTATACCAATTGCATTAAATTAGTTATGTATTATAGCGACAAATAAATAAGTCGATAACAAGGCGAAAATTATGACATATAGTTGTTTTATATAAATAATTTTTAACGCAGGTAGCGGATTATTTAATACGCTAGAATGATCATGTTTTTAATAAAATTGGTATTAGGGAGCATATGAAAGTTAAACACGTTATTGTTTTACATGGCTTGTATATGTCTGGCTTTGTTATGCGCCCACTTTGTTCACGACTTGAAGAATCGGGTATGACGGTATTAAACATTACCTATAATACGCTCGACCCTCACCGCGATACCATATTTGCACAAATTGATGAGTGTATTTCTAACGAACCTGCAGCGCTTGTATGCCACTCAATGGGAGGGCTGATTGCACGTGCTTACCTAGAGGCAAACTCTCCTGCTAGCCAGAATATTACGAAGGTAATTACACTGGGTACTCCACATAAAGGCAGCCATATAGCGCAAAAAATGAAGCAAAAAGGGTTTGAATCATTTTTAAAAAATAGTGTTGAGTTTTTGCTTACTAAAAATGGTAATTGGCCTTTTAAAGCTAAGCTTTATAGTATCGCAGGGGATTTACCTATTGGGCTTATGCCTTTAATAGTCAAAGGTAGCCAGTCAGATGGCACCGTATTACTAGATGAAACCAAACTTAAAGGTATGGCCGAACATAAAGTGTTTCATTTAAGCCATACCAGTATGATTTACTCGCGCCAAGTGCTCGATTACATTTTAAAGTGCTTAAACGAGAAAGATTAATCCTCAGCATTGGCTGCTATTTTATAACTAATTAAAAATATCACAGCCAGTATCAGCGGAATGGGCGCCGCAATGTAACCAAAAAAATCTGAGTTCGCAAAGCTTGCACCTGCTAAGTGCGCTACTAGCCCTAGCACAAATGCGATGACTGCAATTCCTACCACGACTAACTCTGCTTTATTTTGTTTCGCTGTTTTTGCATGCATGTTATCTCTCCTAATTATTTCGACAACATTATTATGCGCCATTAGGGTGGGTGATTTTTGACCTACATCAATAAAAAAATAGCTAAGTTATTACCTTGAATAAAGTTTGTTTTAGATCATGATTTATATACTTCTGGGTTTTATTTATTTTTGAGGGGTAGTATTTTTATTAATCAGTCCCATTTCTATTAATAGTCTAAAGTGAATACAGGTATCAAAAACAGCTAATAGGTTAAAACTATTAACTAGATACATTTAAACGATTTTACTAATTTATCGAAATTAGTAATACTTATCACAAGTTCACAAACAAACGGTTATTCAGGAGCAAGTTATGTCACATGTAAACGCAATTGGTCTAAACAGCGCAAAAAGCGAAGACATCATAAAGTCACTCAATACATTATTGAGTAGCTACCAGATTCAATACATGAACGCGCGTGGCTTTCACTGGAATATTAAAGGCCGTAACTTTTTTGAACTACACGTTAAGTTTGAAGAAATTTATAACTTATTACTTCTAAAAGTAGATGAAGTTGCAGAACGTATTTTAACGTTAGATGGCGCACCTCTACATGCATTTTCTGATTACCTTGAAGTAAGTAAAATTAAAGAAGCTAAAGGTATTAGTGATGGCGTTACAGCCGTAGAGAACCTACTTGCTGGTTACAGTACATTAATTCACATGCAGCGTGAAATTTTAACTCAAGCTGGTGATGCAGACGATGAAGGTACAGCCTCACTAATGAGTGATTACATCTCAGAGCAAGAAAAGCTGGTTTGGATGTTAAAAGCTTACTTAGACTAAAGTTAAGCAAAAAAAAGCCCTCAATGAAGAGGGCACAAATAGGGATAAATCGTTAAATAATCAAGCGATTCGGTTACTATATTAGCCTCCTCCCCATACTAAACAACGCCCCTGTTACCAGTGGCGTTGTTTTTGGTTTAAGTGGGCACAATACTTATATATTGGGATAAACGATGTATAAAAAATTACTGCCGCATTATTTTTTCCAATAAAAAAGCCCCAGCAATACTGAGGCTTTGTGAACGTAACTAATTAAGTAACTATAGTTAGTGTCGTTATTGTTGGTTAGAATTTACTTCTAAAACCAATGTAGAATGATTGTCCAATTGGGTCATACGTACCTGCATCCGTTTCAGTACCCGTGCTTGAACCACTTACACCCGATAAAATGCGTGGTGGCTCTTTATCAAATAAGTTACTCGCACCAGCGTAAAGCTCTGTTGAATCGCTGATATGGTAACTTGCTTGAACATCATGATATGTCACTGAACCAATCCCTACTCCACCTGGAGCAATACCAAAACCACTTAAGAATTGATCATCAAAGTCTGCAGCGCCAATGTAAGTTAAGCTCCAGTTAAAATCAAAGTCGTTAAGTTTATAACCAAAGTTCCAGTTAGCTTTATGCTCTGATGCACCAATCTCTCCAGCAAACTCATCTTTATCAGCGCCAGGAAGTGGAATGCTATAACCATCGATTAGGTAAGTATAAGCAAGGCGAGTTCTAAACGCACCTGGTCCAATATCAGTAGAGTACGTCAGTGTTAAATCAACGCCTTCTGTACCTAAACCACCACTGTTAGATACACCGCTATCAATAAACTCTAGTGAACCAGCACTATTATTACCTGATGGCGCACTACGACGAGTTACAAAGTCACAAAAGCTTGTATCGCCGCCGCCATAACATTGGTCAAGAATAAACTGACGAGGTGTTGATACGATTGCATCTGTAATTTCGATATCAAAGTAATCAAGCGTAATATCTAGGCCTGATATTAGATTTTCTGGTGTAAATACTAAACCTACTGTTACAGAGTCACCAACTTCTTCTTTTAAATCTTGGTTGCCACGGTTAAAGCCACTAATACCTTGTAAGTCAGACTGGTTAAGCGTGAACTCGCCATTTGAAGCGATATTAGTTGTAACACCAACATCTGTACGACAAGCATCACCTGCGGCACCACCGCCACTATTAGTAACCCCTAAACATGGATCGTTTAAACCGCTTGGAAAAGTTTGTGAAGGTGGAGAGAATAACTCATCAATATTTGGAGCACGCGTTGAACGTGCACGGGTAGCACGTAAACGTAAGCTATCCATTACTTCCCAGTCTACACCCACGTTCCAACTTTCAGTATTGCCTACTGTTGAGTAGTCAGACAAACGAACTGCTGCATTCATAGTTACAGAATCAAGCACAGGGATATTTGCTTCTACATAATACTCAGTTACGTCAAACGAGCCTTCTGTTGCTGGAATTGCATTACCCGCATTAAGGCCAGCTTGCTGTAGAGCATCAAATTCACTGCGTGAGAACTCTTCGCGGTATTCAAAACCAGCAGCGATACCTACAACACCCGCTGGTAGTTCAAATAAATCACCTGAAATATTACCACCAATAATTTCTTGCTCAACCGACGTTGAAAGTGAGCTAGGTGCACTTACAAAATTAATAGCACCTTGTGATAACGAATTGAAACCGTAAATATTTACCGGTGCACAGTTAAAGCCACGTGCTGTCGCATCGATACAAATAGCCTCATCAGTAATACCATCGCCATCTAAGTCTTGGCTATCGATAACAGCTTCTAAACCTTGACGAAAACTTTGTACATTAACTAGACCGCCTGATACTTGTTGCTCTTTTGTTTTACCATATACATAGTAAGTATCGTAGAACCAACCATCGGCTATTTCACCTTGAAAACCAAGCGCTAAACGGAATGTGTCACGCTCTGCTCGTGCTCCACGGTTACCTACATCACTTAAGCGCTTTGCAAAAAAGATATCTCGTGCGCCATCACCATCAGTATCAGTTGCTGCGTTATATATATCATCTGGAACAAACGCATTACGTAGAAGCTCACCGTTTACGTTAAATTCAATTGGTACTTGGCCATTTGCATAAATGTCGTCAGAGGCGAAAGGAAATGGCTCTAATTCAGAAACGGTCGTTGTTGCGGCGTAAGTACCTTCATAAAAAAAGCTATGTTTGTCGCTTAACTCGTAGCTACCGTTTGAGGCGAATAAATAACGTTCTGTAGGTATCGCTATCGTACGTACACCGCTTCGGTTAAAACCATTTGCAGCTACGCCATCGCCACCGTTAGTACTAAATGAGTTTTGTAGGTTGTTTGCATCATTAAACGTAAATGTTTCATCCCCAGCGCTAAAGCGACCCTGTGGCGGAAATGAAGATAAAAATGGGCTTACAGCATCAAATACAGAGCCTGGGTTTGCTGCTGGATCATCTTCAAAGAAAATACCTGAAAATTGGTCTACTGCCGAGCGGTCACGGTCACGTGAAAAAACAGCACCTTGATCCGAATACCCAAGGTGGAACATCGCGTGCCCTTTCCCATCTGAGCTTGATAAGCCTGAGGTAAAGTTAAATTGGCGTGATTCATCATCGCCTTCGCTTGATTCACCATATTGGCCTTCGAATTCAACACCTTCAAAATCATCTTTTAATACAAAGTTAACTACACCAGCAACAGCGTCAGAACCATAAACAGATGAAGCCCCGCCTGTCATAATTTCAACACGTTCGATAAATTGGCTCGGAATAGTATTTAAATCGACAGCAGAGCTACCAGGTACACCTGATACATAACGACGACCATTTACTAAAACCAATGTACGGTTAGAGCCTAAATTACGTAAATCAACAGTAGCAACACCCGCACTTGCGGTATTAAAGTTTGAGTTAGTACGGCTAATAGCTGGTGTACCAAATGCAGGGTTCTCTAATAGTAAGTCTTGAATATTTAACGACCCTGATGCATCAATCGCAGCACTGTCTACAACTTGGATAGGTGCTGATGACATTGCCTCAGCTGAACGAATACGAGAACCTGTAACTTGTACGCGTTCTATTTTAGTTATTTCGTCATCTTCTGCAGCCACACCTTGAAATGAAAAGCTTGCAAGTATCGCGCTGCTTAGCGCAACTGTTAACGACGATTTTTTAAATAGTCGCGCGCTACCTTTGTTAGTTAATGTCATATAATTCCCCTGAATTGTTATTTTTGTAACTAAATGGTTACTTCGCGGATTACAGTAAGGGGATTTATTTAAACACTCTACGGGCATTATTTATGAGGCGTAGTCTTTGGTACGAATAGCAGCTTTTATGGGATGAATTAGTACGTCACAATTATTTTATAAATATATTGTACTTTTCATAACAGTTTTTCCGCTAAGCACGGTCTTTATTATTATATACAGCAAGAGATATAAAATAATGATCGCTTCTTTTCATGCATTAACTTTTGTTAGTAACACTAAGTTTGCAACATTTTTAACAAAGCGCGTGCAAGATCACCGGCACTTTGAATCTCAATCTTTTCTTCAAACAAATAGATTAGATCAAATAGACACAGATCAATACAATGTACTGTTTTACGAACTAACCAACCTAGCTGACCCGATGCAAATAGTGCATTTAACAGAGCTTGCTAAAAAGCTGAAGTTAGTCATTATTGCCCAATCGGGACATTTTGCGAGTTTTGCCTTTGAAGTTGGCGCTGTTGATTTTTTAATATTAGATTCAACTGCATCACGTATTGATAAGTGCTTTGATAAGCTGATTCACCTTTGCCCGATCGCAAGTGCGGCCGAACGCCAATACCAGCAAAGCACACAAGCAGAAAAGCCATCATCACACATTGTGGTTAAAGATGTAGGTAAGGTAAGGCTAATTGATATAAATGATATTATTTGGATTAATGGTGCGGGCAACTATGTAGAGCTGCATTTTACCCAAGGTAATACGCCGGTACTACATCGCGAAACCATGAAAAATATTGAACAACAGCTAGAACCAGAAGGGTTTGTTCGTATTCATCGTTCAACGCTGGTAAGAAAACAAGCTATTTGCGAACTGATGCCTACTGACAGTGGCGATTATAAAGTAAGGCTGAAAAACGATATGTGTTTAAACCTTTCACGGCGCTATAAAGGGTGTTTAGAGAGTATTATAAGCCCTCTTCAATAGCGGTTTATAATACTCATGTTAGTTACCAGTTCTGTTTTATATAACTGTCATTTGGGTGCACTAATAAATAGCTGTCGGTATCTTTATAAAAATTAACTTCTACATCGCTATTTTTCCATACTTTTTCAAACATATTTTTAGCTATGATATTAATGTTTATATAGTCAACTCGTTGATAGCCACGTTCTTTTACACCGGCAAAATAGGTCTCTAATGAATCAAGGCCATCCAAAGTTAACAGCTCAAACTCTCTTAAATTAACAACCACATACTTAATTGTATTCTCAGGGTGAGTGCTCAACTCCTGAACAACGCCATTAGTTAACAGCGTAATGCCTTCATTGTTAAAGCTCCCCTTTAATTCTAAATACATCTGAGGGGGCTGTGAACAAATCTGAAATTCACCATGTGCTCCAAACATAAATCGCCTTACATATATCAACTTCTATATATAGGATAATACAATTTTCTGATTTTGCAGTTAATTTAATAAAGCAATAAAAAAGGCCATTTCGAGTGCTTTTTCCTCTAAACTTTTAAAGCGACCTGATGCACCACCGTGCCCTGCATCCATATCGGTTTTAAATACTAAAATATTACTATCTGTTTTAAGCTCACGCATTTTTGCAACCCACTTCATAGGCTCCCAATACTGCACTTGTGAGTCATGAAGGCCGGTAGTAACGAGTATGTTCGGATAGTTTTGGGCGCGAATATTGTCATACGGCGAGTAAGCTTCAATTACATCATAAAACTGAGGCTCATTTGGATTACCCCATTCATCGTATTCATTTGTTGTGAGCGGGATACTCTCATCAAGCATCGTGGTTAATACATCTAAAAATGGTACATGACAGCCAACACCGCAATATAACTCTGGTGCTTGGTTTACAACCGCCCCCATTAATAAACCACCTGCACTGCCGCCTGAGGCAAATACCTTGCTGCTATCACAATAGCCTTGTGCAACAAGCGCTTTTGTCACATCAATAAAGTCACTAAAGCTATTTTGCTTATGCTCTTTTTTACCTTGTTCGTACCACTCGCGACCTAGCATTTCAGAGCCTCGAACATGTGCTATTACATAAACAAAACCACGATCGAGCAAGCTCAGCGATGAACTTGAAAAACTTGGATCAATCGTATAGCCATACGCACCATAACCGTATTGAAATAACGGATTTGAGCCATCTTTTTTAAAGCTGTCTTTTCGATAAACAACTGATACGGGTACTTTAACTCCGTCGCGAGCAGTTACCATTAATCGTTCAGACTGATAGACATCGGCATTAAAACTACCGAGTACTTTTTGCTGTTTAAGTAGTGTTTTTTCGCCAGTTGCTAAATCAACATCATATAAAGAACCTGGTGTTGTTAAACTTGAGTAATAAATACGCGCAGTGCGTGTGTCTGGCTCTGGGTTCATTGCTATTGCAGCATAATAACAAGGATCGGCAAACTCAAGTGCCATACGATCCCCTTGCCTATTAACAACTACAAATCGAGCTTGCCCTTGCTCGCGTTCACTCAATACTAAAAAGTCATTAAATAACTCGACACCTTCAAGCAGTACATTCTCTCTGTGAGCTGTATGCTCAACCCATTGTGTTTTATCAGCAATTGTTTCGTTTGTTGCCGTCATTAATCTAAAGTTTTTAGCTTGCCAGTTAGTCACAATATAAAATGTGTCACCTAGCTTATCTACGTCAAACTCGTGGCCATCTTCACGCGGCATTAATGCTTTAAATTCGCCAGTGGGCTTATTAGCATCAAGCACCCATGTATCGTTGGTCTCTGTCGATGCTAAATCAATAATAATTAAGCTTTCATCGCGGCTTTTACCAAGTCCCATAAAAAAGCTGCTGTCTTGCTCTTCGTAGACCATTACGTCTTGGTTTTGCTCGCTGCCAAGCTCATGCCTAAATACTTGGTATCCTAATAGCGTTTTTAAATCTTTTTTTACATAAAAAACAGTTTTATTGTCGTTAGCCCAAACAACTTGTCCTTCTGTATTTTCAAGCACATCAGGAAGCATTTCACCGGTCGCTAAGCTTTTAAAGCGAACATTATAAATACGACGACCTTCAGTATCTTCAGAGTAAGCCATAAGCTGCTCGCATGGGCTTAGTGCGACTTCGCCCAGCTCAAAAAACTCAAATCCTTCAGCTAATACATTAACATCGAGTAAAAGCTCTTTATTATCGGCCTTTATGCTCGTACTTCTATAGTGACGCGAGTATTCATCATCACCACGAACTTCTGAGTGATACCAGTATCTCCCGTCTTTAACGGGTACCGAATTATCATCTTTTACAATGCGTGCTTTTAACTCTTCAAAAAGTGTATTTTGTAGTGGCTTCATAGCAGCTAACTGTTCATCGCAGTACGCATTTTCAGCATGTAAATGCGCAAGTACTTGCTCATCCTGGCGATCGTCATCGCGCATCCAATAGTAATTATCGGTACGTATCTTATTATGAGTACTTAATGTATGGGCTTTCTGTTTAGCAATCGGGAAATTAGGTAATAAACTTAAAGAGAAGTCAGGACGAGACACAACAAAACCAATTAAAAAAATAATGTGATTTGCAGTTTATCATAAAAATAAAAAAGCCCATCCAATAGTTGGATGGGCTAAAACGGTAAACGCTTCATTACTAAAACCGCTATACCTTTGGGAAGATAATTTAAGCTTTATATTTGCTGCCAAGCCATAGCCCAGCTTTGCCCTACACCAGGTTCGAACATAGACTTATTATCGTCATTCGTGCGGCAAAACTCATTAAATGGCCAAGGCCTGCATTGATATACATGCCCAGTTTTTGGCTGCAATACCTTTGTACCCGCATTATAGTTTTCACAATTTTCAGGGTACACGTAATCATAAGTATCAAGGTTATTAACAACACGCTCATCGCATTTTGCAATACAATGAAAGTCGACGTGTGCTTTACATATACCACTGCTTTGCAAAGCAAAAATTTCATTATTTCTATAGGCTACAATTAAACCCTGTTCGGTCATTTTACCTGCGCTAACCAGAGGGACATGCACATTAATATGCTCAGCAACTAAACGTGGCCATGCGTGAGGCTCACCTTGCTCAAGCGAGGTGATCTTGTAATCAAATGATAAACTAACCAGCTCTCCTTGCATGTCGTAAAAGGTTACACTCACCACATCACCAATAAATAATTGGGTATGATGATTTAAGCAACCTATTGTTGACCACTTTCCACAGGCCAACGACGTATGCATAAACACGGCAACACCTTAAGAGTTACAAAATCTTATCCATACACTATGGATACACAAAAAATACACTGAGGGCAAGTGATACATAACAACACGTTATGCAGTAGTCCCGCTACCATAGCTTTTAAAAAGCCTTAGACCGGAAACTTTGCGTCCTAACCTTTCGGCTAGTTTGCCAGCAATGCGGCGATTATAATTCGACCCCGCATAACAATCAAACAAAAGAATGTAACAAAAAACAAAAACCACCCCTTTAAGATTGGTTTAATGTGTTTTTAACTAAACAAATAAGTTAAAGGCTCTTTCGCCCACGTAAATACCAGCAACACCAATAAAGATATAAATATTAACCACGCAGGCCAAGACGCTTTAGTTACTTTAGCCTCAGAGTCATCCGCTTTTAACTCTTTTGAGCCTGTGATCATCGCCTTAACTAGCGATTTGCCTTTTATTCTATAAATGATAATAGCCAATACGTGTAAGCCAATAGCATAGAGTAAAATGTCAAAATTCAGCTCATGTAGCCAATTGGCAAAATCAATCGTATCGCTAGACACATATTGAGCAAGCGGCCCGTCAGTTAAAATACCATCACTGCTCATTAAGCCACTTGCAAGTTGCGTTATAATTAATATAAAAAACACTATCACCATACAGCTACCGGGTGCTGAATGGCCTAACGAGTCGCTTGGTGTTTTTAGCGCCTTTAAAATAGCACTAGGAGAGTGCAGTAACCCACTTAATCTCGCGGTTTTACTACCAATAACACCCCATATTAAACGTGTTACTATAAGTGCTAAAGTAAAAAAACCTGCAACAAAATGAAGCTCAATCATGCCCTCTTCAATACTAAAATAAAGCACTGCAATACTTACAACCAAAAACCAATGAAAGCATCTAATAAACCCATCCCACACTTTTAACGTCGTCATTGTGCCTATCCTTAAAAAAACAGTATTATTTAATTTGTTAACTACTTTAACATCATAATATTAAGGTATCCTTATGAGCCATTCTACAAGCCGTGAGAGTAAATATCATGCAACCAGTTAAAAAAGCTATTTTAAAAGGCTTTTTAGATATGCTACCACTGTGTTTAGCCGTTGTTCCTTGGGGTATTTTATGCGGCTCTTTAGCGATTCAAAATGGTTTTAGCCCCTTTGAAACCCAAGCAATGTCGTTATTAGTATTTGCAGGCTCTGCACAGCTTGTTGCGATTGAACTTATGGCGGGCAACACACCATTGCTCACAATTTTATTCACAACATTTATTATTAGCTCTCGGCACTTTTTATACGGTTTAGCTGTGCGTCATAAGGTCATTGATCAACCTATGCGTTGGCGCTTACCGGTGAGCTTTGTTTTAACCGACGAGCTGTTTGCGTTTTCTCATCACCGAAAAGCATATAGAACAAAAACACGTTTAATATACGCATTAAGCGCTGGTTTTAGCTTTTATATTGCATGGAATATTTGGACATTAATTGGCATTGTAGCGGGTACAATGCTGCCCGATTTAACTAATTTAGGGCTCGACTTTGCGATTGCTGCCACGTTTATCGCGTTGGTTATTCCGGGGATCAAAAATTTGGCCTCACTCGTTACAGTAATTGTAGCTGGTGTTAGCGCAACGCTTTTAAAAAGTACCGGATTTGAATTATGGCTTGTTTGCTCAGCGCTGCTGGCAATGGCCGCAGGTTACAGCACAGCAAGGCTAACCGCTAAAAAGGAAGCAACGCTATGATGACAACTATTTTACTCATGGCGTGCATTACATTTTTTACGCGTTATTTATTTTTGCACCGCGCTTTACCGTTTAAAGTAGGTCCTAAAATGCAGCAATTTTTAAGCTTTAGTGCACCTGCGGTGCTTACAGCAATTTGGGTGCCTATCGTGTTTTTGAATGAAGATGGCATTAACTTAAACTGGCAAAACCCTTATTTAAGCGCAGCGATAGTCGCCATCATTGTTGCCTATAAAACACATAATATTTATTACACTACGCTTGCCGGTATGGGGCTATTTCTGATTTTAAATTAGAGCGCTCTTTATACTTTATGAAATACTGTACTCAGGTTAAAATACCGATAACAATAATAAAAAAGACGCCAATATGCACAAATTCCATCAATTAAGCGCAACAAGCTTGCAGGGTCAACCTATTAACTTTAGTGATTTTGAAGGTAAGGTTGCGCTTATTGTTAATACCGCAAGTAAATGTGGATTTACCTACCAATACGAGTCGCTTCAAGCTTTGCATAATAAATATGCCAGCCAAGGTTTAGTTATTTTAGGGTTTCCGTGTAATCAATTTGGTCAGCAAGAACCCGGCGACGCTACACAGATAGAGCAAGGGTGTTTAATTAATTTTGGTGTGAGTTTTTTAATGGCGGCCAAAGTAGATGTAAACGGTAAGCATGCTCACCCAGTCTTTCGTTATTTAAAATCGGCTTTACCTGGTTTTTTAACACGTAAAATAAAGTGGAATTTTACTAAATTTTTAATTGCCGCAGATGGCACGCCAATTAAACGTTATGCACCTTTTACTAAACCCGAAAAGCTAGAACTTACAATTCAAAAAGCTTTAGCACAGGCTAAAAGCACGCTTTAAAAAGTAATAAAGAGGCGCAAGGCCTCTTTATTGCCAATACTATTGAAACTTAAACATACGCATAACTGCACATTTAAACTCTCAATATTAATTGGTATTTTATTTATACTAGTGAAATTTAATCGGTGTAATCGCTTAAATCGTCTTCGCCTAGATTTTTACGCAAGCGTTTTTGCTCAAGGTAGTCTTCCAACTTCTTTTTAACCTTTTGCTTGTTCTTATCGTGTTGATTACGGCCGAGCATTTCGTACTCGTCTTCAACAAAATCGTCATCTAGCGCATCGTAACTAAATGTCTTACCCACAACCCACTCCATAAAGTGTTTGAGACCAACCAAGGATTTTATTATCGCAATAGTCGGTAAAATTAAAATGTTTAACGTCAAAATGCTGTGCAAATTAACATCAAAATAAAGCCACGTGACTACTGTAAATAGTCTTCATGTCAGTAATGTGAATAAATAGCGCTAAATTTGAATTGAGGAAAGTGAGAGTTTTTTATCGTATCGATAAATAAAATTTATTAATTTTTATTAGTTAGCCAATTTGACTAAAAAATAGTTATTTATTAATTGATTTCATTTACTAAAAAACAAACAAAAACAGTTAACCATATGTTTTATATTAAAAAATAAAACTGGCATCAAACTTGTTATTAATTAATCGTCATCAACAAAAAGTAGAGAACAAACATGAAAAAATTACTATTAGTTAGCGCATTAATTTGTTCACCAGCCGCTATGGCTCATAACGATAACGATTCTGCAATTTCATTTAGTAATGATGAATGTAACGTCGAATTTAAAAATGATGTGCGCATTAAGCCAAACGAATTGGAAATTTTTACCGCCAACAATAAAACCATGCAGTTTAATAGCCATGGTGACTTAACCGTAAATGGCGAACTTGTAGCGCTGAATAATTCGCAGCGCGACGCGCTAACCAAGTACTCTGATAGCTTACGCACTCAATTACCTGAAGTAGCTAATATAGCGCTTGAGGGTGTTAAAATTGCCGGAGTAGCATTAGAAGAAGTAGGCAATGCATTTAATATTGACGGTCTTGATAATATGTCAGAGCTTATGGATGACATTAAAATCGAAGTAGAAAACACATTTTACCAGCAAGGTACATTTGTGATGGGCCAACAAAGTTTTAATCAATTTGGCGAAAACTTTGAACAACAATTTGAGCAACAGATAGAAACAGCGGTTGAATCAGCAGTGATGCAATCAATGGGCAGTATTTTAGTAGCTTTAGGTTCTGAGTTACTTGGTTCAGGCGGTGATATGGATGCCTTTGAACAACGTATGGAAAATATGGATGCACAAATAGAAGAAAAAGTAGAGCTACATGCAAGCGCACTTGAAGAACGTGCCAACTCTTTATGTGGAAACTTTGCTGAAATTGCAAAACAAGAAGAGCAATTAGTAATGCAAGTGCCTGAGCTTGAAGGTTACCAGTTATTTAGCTTTAAACAAAATTAGTACAGCAAACGTTATTTAACATCCCTTTGGCAGCACTTAAGTTTACTTAAATGCTGCTTTTTTGTGTTTCGCAAACTTATACTAACCTGCATAAATCTTTGATCAATTTAACTAATTAAATTGCACTATAACTTCGTTAAAAATTTTTTATTTAGAACAACTAGATACAAAAACTTTTGCCTAGTTCTAGCGTAATTTTCTTAACGTTAAATAGACCCCATATATAAGCAGATTGGTATTACTTTTTAGCTAATAAAGTGAGCTTACCCAATGTAACTATTGCTTGCTCAATTTGCGCGCTCCATTGCACACCATAACTTAATCTTACGCAGCTTTTATATTTATTAGAGGCCGAAAAAACAAGCCCTGGGGTAATACTAATACCAACCTCAAGCGCAAGTAAAAACAATGTTTGGCTATCGTACTCGCCTCCTAAATCTAGCCACATAACGCAGCCTCCTTTTGGATCGCTTATACGTGTATTTTTTGGCATAGCTTGTTGTAAGCACCATCGCATACGCTCTTTGTTATCGCGCAGGCGTTGCCTAAGTACTTTTAAATTTCGGTCGTACTCACCACTGGCAATAAACTCAGATAACGTCCATTGGTTTATTAACGAAGCAGAGCAACTTAGTGCTCTTTTATATCGCCTTGCTTGCGTTGCAAATTTACCCGCAACTAACCAACCTACACGATAGCTCGGCGCTGCCGTTTTAGAAAAAGATGAGCAACTAATCACTAATCCTTTTTTAGAGTACGCTAAAGCAGGTGTGCCACGTTTTGCCGTAAAATATAAATCGCCATATACGTCATCTTCAATAAGCACTACGTCATGACTTTCAAGTAGCTCCACCAGCTGCTGTCTGTTTGTATCAGGCATAAAGCTGCCCACAGGGTTACTAATTGCAGTCGAGAATAAACACGCTTTTATGTCATGCTCATTTAAAGCGCGTTCCAAATCACTTAACCAAATACCATTATCTGGGCACAGTGGTATTTCGAGCGCTTTAAGCCCTAGGCTTTCTATTAGCTCTATAATCCCGTGATAGCAAGGCGTCTCAATGGCAACTACATCGCCTGGCTTTGTTACACACTTAAGTGCAATAGCCATGGCTTCTTGTGCACCATTGGTGATCACAAGCTCGTCCATGTTTATACCAATACCAAAATCTAAATAGCGATGCACCAATTGCTTTTTCAGCGGCACAAACCCATCTGTTGGTCCATAGTTAATAGCTTTACTGCCAGCTGTAGTCATTACTCGGCGCATATTTCTGGCCAGTGCTTTATCGGTAGGTGCAGCAGCAATTGGGTTAGCGATACCAAAAGGAACTACATTAGCTTGATGAATCGCACTGTATACCTGCTCTATTAAGGCTTGTTTATTTACCACAACAGGTTCGCGACTTAATTTAACTCGCTTAGGTAAATTATGCGCCATGCTGACGACTTTTAAAAAATACCCTGATTTTTCACGTGCCTCTACTAACCCCTGATCTTCAAGTGTTTGATAAGCTTGCTTCACTGTCGGAATACTAATGTTTAAGTTATCTGCCATTTTACGCAGTGATGGAAGTTTTTCGCCAGGGAGTAAAACCTGTTGGGCGCTCATATCTCTGATCAACTGAATAACTTGCTGATATAGAAACTCATGCCCCTGGCTATTTTTTTGTCTTATCATCACGCATCCAAATCTGTATAGGTTACATTTTTACTTTTCTGTATATGGTAAGTATACAGATAGGTCTTAAAATAGCCATTCAATCGGGCTTTGGAGAGTAACCATGAGAAGTGCAGCGCTATACATTACAACCGTTTTAATTTGGGGTTCTACTTGGTTAGCCATCGAATTTCAGCTAGGTGATATTGCAGTCGAGTTATCGTTATTTTATCGCTTTGCTATAGCAGCACTTTTAATGTGGTTATATGTAGCGTACAAAAAACCGGATATGCGCTTTTCATTAATCGATCATGGCTTTTTTGCTTTGTTGGCTATTTGTAATTTTGCCTTAAATTACTTAATGCTTTACTGGGCACAGAATTACTTAACCTCCGCTATGACCTCTATCGCCTTTTCAATGTTGCTTGTTATGAACATAGTTAACACTCGACTATTTTTTGGTAAGCCTATCTCAAAACGAATTTATACCGGTGCCGCACTCGCTGTATTAGGTATTACGTGTCTGTTTTGGCCACAGTTACAGCAGTTCGACTTAAGTAACGGTGCATTGGTCGGGTTACTACTTGCCCTTGGTGGCACCTTTGTGGCTTCATTGGGTAACATGGTAAGCGTTCGTAATTCTCGTAAGCAAATTGGCGTATTGCAGGGCAATGCATGGGGCATGTTATATAGTGCTATAGGCTTAGCTTTATATGTATTAATGAACGATGTGCAATTTAGTTTAAACGCCCCAACTAGCTACTGGTTATCATTACTTTATTTATCAATATTTGGCACAGTAATCGCTTTTGGTTGTTACTTTGCACTACTAAAAAATATAGGCCCTGAAAAAGCCAGCTACGTTATTGTTTTATTCCCATTAGTGGCAGTAACACTGAGTAGCTTTTTTGAAGGGTTTGAATGGCACGCAAATACCTTTGCAGGGTTTAGCTTAGTGCTATTAGGTAACGCCATTGTGCTTACCCCAACAAAACGAATTAACGCCTTTTTAGCTAATAGAGCAATAGCTAAAAGTGGCTCCGTCCCCAGTTAGACGCGTTATTAACGCAACTAACGCAAAAGCGCCTACTTTACTGTAGGCGCTTTTTTATTGGCATATGAAAAAGTAAGGCTTGTCCATGCACACTAACAACTGCAGGAGTTTTACCTACAAGTTCACCATCTGCTTCAATCAATAGCCCTTCAGTTTTTATGGAAGCTGTATTTAAGCGACTATAGGTAAGGTTTTTTATATACTCATGGCGCTTAAAAAATAACTTAATAAAGCTTATTACATTATAAAAAAGCCCACCCGATCGCATTTGATAACACTCAAGCTGACCATCAGTTAAATCTGCTTTTGGCGCTATTTCTAGCCCGCCACCAAAGTACTTATGATTAGCAAATACAGTAATCAAATTTTGATACTGCCGAGCATCGTTATTAAACGTACCTTGCAACTGCTGAGCTTGATAATAAAATAGCTCTTTAATACTCGTCCAACTGTAATCAAAAGATGAAAAATTAGCTTTCTCGTTAATTGTTTTAATAACATGAGCATCAAATCCTACCCCTGCAATATTAATAAAATAGCGGCTATTAATTTTTCCTATATCAATGGCTGTCGGTGTATTAAATAATGCCTTTCGCCAATCATCTTCTTTGCAATTAAACCCTCTGGAGAAATCGTTACCTGTACCGCAAGGTAATAATGCTAACGAACAGCTGCTCCCTATTAGCGCATTAACCGCCAAGTTCAATGTACCATCGCCACCTAGTGCAACTACTTTGGGAAATTTACTCAGTAACGACCTTATTTGGGCACAGTCATCGTCAAAGCTTCCCGTAGTAGTAAATATACAATAAGAAAAGCCGCGTTTTTTACAGATTTTTTTAAGCCATGCCAATGATTTTTGGCTCTGTTTTTTGATACTTGGTTTAATAATTATTAGTAGTGACAAGCTTTTGTTTCCAGTAATGTATTTTAGAGTGAGATAACAAACGTTTAATTAAATTTTTTTAATCTGAATAAATAATCAAAAAACACTATATAAAATGCATAAAAATAAATTAAAAAAGCAAAAACCCCAATATTAAAGGGATTTAAACCAACTACCATCTAAATACCTATGCAAAAACAGTAATACAACTTACTGAATTGCACATTAATAAAATCAATTCAGATTAGTTTAACTAATCCCTCAGGCTCAATTTTTATCGTTGTATTTTTAATCAAACAACGTGCAAAATGCACGCGATTTCAACAGATACAACCGGAGCAAAATAATGAAACCAATTAATACATTAAATCAAACAGCAGCAGCGCAAGTAGCCGTTAAACCAACTAATCGTAAAGCAAGAATGTTAGCTAAACTTAACACGATTGGTAAAAGACTAGCACTTAGCGGTGCAGCTCAATATAAATAATCACCCAACCATGATTATTTTTCGGTGCAGCGAACACTCAACCACTAAATGAAGTCACTTATTTAGCTCCCATTGTTTGCTGCAACCTATTTATTTTATTAAAAATTGCCTTAATTTCCCCTTATTTACAAAAAAAACCTCATTTACGTATATTTTTTAGGCAAACAGTCATTTTGCTATTTACACAGCGGTATCACCTAAGTATTATTCTGCGTCACGGAGAGATGGCAGAGTGGTCGAATGCACCGGTCTTGAAAACCGGCATGGGTTTATAGCCCATCTAGGGTTCAAATCCCTATCTCTCCACCATATTTTAATTGGTGGCTTTTTTTACTCCATCAATACAACCGGTTATGCGTTGGAGAGGTGTCCGAGTGGCCGAAGGAGCTCCCCTGCTAAGGGAGTATAGAGTTTGTAGCTCTATCGAGGGTTCGAATCCCTCCCTCTCCACCATACTTAATTTAAACCACTTAATTGTGGTTTTTTTGTGCCTAAAATTTATAAAAACTAAACAAATTGTGCCTAGTAATAACTTAGGGCATTATTAACACAACTTTAGCCACTTATAGGTTTAGCTATGATCCGGTTCATATTGCTATCATTTTGCGCGGCAGCACCATTTTTTACCTTGGCACAAAGTACAACAGTGTATAAGTGTGTAATTAAGGGCGTTCCTACTTTTAGCCAAACGCCTTGCGCTAAAGATGCACAAGTTATTACTCTAAAAGATATAAATGTAATTGAAGCATATAAAAGCTCTACGCCCGGTAAAGGTATTACCGATACCTCTGTTGATGACTACTTAGAGGTTCAGCAGATAGAGCGTGAAATAAAGCGCCTTGAGCTATCTATTGAACAAAGCCAAAAAGAATACGCAGCTAAAAAACAACAAATAGATTATATGACCCAAGATAAGGCCAATCGTTTAGGCGCTTCGTCTATTGCTGATGCTATCGCAACTAAAACAAATTCATTAAAACAAGCCTACGACGCATCAATTAGTCAAACGCAGCAAAAAATAGAGTCATTAAAGCAAAGAAAGCAGCAGCTTAGCCAAAACCCTTAAGCGCTCGTTTTACTATAGAAATAAATTGCGCAACGTCTTCTTGAGTATTATAAATATGTGGCGATACTCGTATTCCAAATTTGCGAGCATCTACACTAACTTTCGCTTTATTAAGCTCTGTAAGTACATGGTCTTGTTGCTTGTTAAAAAACAAAATAGCAGTCCCGCTGCATTTATCACCAATCATAGGTGATGCAACATATTCGCTTAGTTGCTCATGAATAAGCGTAAGCATCGCTAAGTTATGCACCCTTACCTTGTGAGCTGTTAGCTCTGCAAAGTAGGCAATACTATTTGCGGCAATAATATAAGGCGCTACAGAAGGGGTGCCCCCCCAAAACTTAAGCGCACTGGCGTTATATTCAAAGTGGTTAATATCGAACTCAAATGGATTTTGATGCGAAAACCAACCCACATCTTTAGGCTCACAATACTCTATTTGATTTTTGTTAACCCATAAATAAGCTGCACCTGGGCCACCACATAACCATTTAACGCTCGAGCCAATCATAAAGTCCGCATCGAGCACGCTTAAATCAAGCGGTATAACACCCGCTGACTGAGCAACATCAACTATTGATAAACTATTGGTTAATTTACTTATAGCTACAATATCGTACACAGGCGCCTGTACACCTGTATTTGAATACACATGGCTTATAAAAACTAAATCGATATCACAAGTTATATAACGCTGCCAAACACTAATATCTGTTAGGTTTTCGTGCTCAGGTATAAATATGATTTGCGCGCACTTTGGCAACGCTTTTTGCATTGCAAAACCCATACTCGGAAAATCACTTTGCGCCATAAGCACTTTACAATTTTTTTGCTGTAGCCGTGGATGCGACATAAGCAACTTTGTTAAGCCGCTTGATAAATTAACTTGAGGACAAAACTGCGAACTAGGCGCATTAAATAACTTACCAAGCGCGGTAGTAAATTGCTCAACTGCGGGCAGCCATTGTTGCCAAGGTTCTTTATTTGAGCTCTCCCACGGTAAAAAGTAGTGCTGTGCTAAATATTGCTGCGTATTTTTAAGAGGACGCCCTACCGAGTGGTTTAGTAAATAACAGCCATCAGCCATACAAAAATCATTTTTAAGCATGCTATTTAACCCATTCTTTAAGTGTATTTAGATCGTCAAAACGTGTTTTTATATCGTCGCGTTTTGCGCTAGCTCGCCTATCTCTTAATTTTTCGAGCGAATCAAGTAACACATGAAGCGGCGGACCACTTGCTGTTACCTTGCTCATATGCTGCTGTTGCATATTTTTTGAGGGCTGAGCAATAAACTTTTCAACCAGTTGATTATGATGACCGACTGCGGTGTCACCATGTAATTTACACACTTGGATAAATAACGTTGCGTGGCTTTTAAACCAATCTGTATTTTTATATTGCTCTGCTTGTAAAAAGTCATCCATAAAGCTTTGCATACGCATGGCTTCTCGTAGGATTTGTTGATCCTCTGGCATCATATATAAAAACTTATCCACCAGCATTTGCGAGTAACTAGGTTCATTTGCGCTACAAAGCCCTAGTAACATATCAATCACGTTAATACCTGCAAAGTCACCAGCATTTGCACCTCTGTAAACCTCTTTACCTACACGGTACGGTTTATAATAAGGGCGAACGCAGTTAAAAAAGCGATCTGCATCGAGCTCAGAATAAAGTGCATTATTTGACTCAATTACATCTATAAGCGCTTGTTTTGCTACTTTTAATAACTCACCACACAGGGGGTGTGAGATACCTAACGGCAATATTTTTAATAAAGCATCACTTGCACGTTTATAGGCCAAAATACCTTGGGTGTTGTAATCAAGAAACAGCTTTTCATCAGGTAAATTAGTAAATCGTTTATAAATACCGTTAAGTGCTTTGTTATGAGTAGTTAAGTGGGCGGTAGCAAAACGAGGGGTTACGCCAATGGATGCGCCTATATGCATAGCAAGCGCTGAGGCTTCAATTAGCGGTGAAGTGGTTTCTCTGCTTGGCTCAGTAATTTCATGGCGCCTACACGCTGCCATAAATAATCCTACGTTACCGAGTAAGTCAAAAGCGCTATCAAAGCCTTGATCTGTGTTTCCCTCGGCTAATAAATTACTAATTAATGCGTTGCCTTCTTTTTCTAATTGTTGCTTTAAGGCCTCACCTATTCCTTCTACATTTGCTTTATCGGTTTGCTGCCAATAAAGTTGCTCTAATTCACTATTTAAAGTGACAAACTCTGTTCGTATCCAGTGATCGAAAATAGCGGTATGTGTGTTCATTGGTGTGCTCTATTATTTTTATAGTTAAATGCTAACAGAGTTCAATTAGGGTAAAACGCCAAAAAAAATAGTAAAAACTGCAATACTTAGCAATAATCACTACAAATATAAAAATAATTAATAAAAGCCGACAACTATGTTAGATAAAAAAGACCAGCAATTACTCATTGCACTGCAAAGCCAAGCTCGTATGTCGGTTTCAGATTTAGCTGGCAGTATTAACCTATCGGATACACCTTGTTTAAGGCGTATAAAAAAGTTAGAGCAAGAAAACATTATTACCGGCTACCACGCCGCCATAAATCCCAAAGCACTTAATCTTAATGTATTGGTATATGCGTTTGTACGATTAAGCCAAAACTCGGTCAGTGCTGCAGAGCAATTTGAGCAACATGTAGAAAAATTACCACATGTATTAGAGTGTTGTGTAATATCAGGAAGCTATGATTATTTATTAAAAATCATTGCACATGATCTTGAGAGCTACGAAACGTTTGTGAAACATCAACTAGGTGGCTTAAGCTGTATCGCAAATATAGAATCAACAGTTGTGCTTAAACAATCATTTAGCAAAAAACAGTTACCTTTATAAAAATAACCAAAATAACTTACTGTTAGCTATACTGATATTTCAAAACGACAATAATAATTGCTTGGACCTTATGTGAAAAATTTTAACTCTAAAAATCATTCCATTATTTTTTACATCATGTTTGCTTTAGCATATTTTTTAGTCGGCATAGCACTCACTAAACTTGCTTTTAACTCGCAAATAATTCCAATTTGGTTACCTGCCGGCATAGCACTAGTCGGTTGTTATATTTGGTGGTGGCGCTTTATCCCGCCTTTATTTGTAGCTGCAATTGCCTTTAACCTTAATATTTTTGACAGTTCTGCTCATGAGCTAGTCCTGGTCGGCAACTCATTCAACGAGGCTATGTATATCGCCTTTGGTGTTGTTATACAGGCAATGGTCGGCGCAGCTCTTTTAAAGTATTGGCTTGGGCACCCGCTGCGCTTTAAAAAGCGCAAGAATATAATTTACTTTATCCTTGTCATAGCAATATTGGTCAGCTTAATTTCGGCTAACTTTGGCGTATTTGCCTTAAGCCAATTCAACTCGGTTTACAATGTTGATAATCATTGGAAGAATGTTACTTACTGGTGGCTTGGTGATACATTAGGAGTATTAATTGCGACTCCGCTTTTACTTTCTTTATTACCACAAAAGTCTAATCAACATAATATATCGGCGTTTCCGACAATTGCAGTATGCTCTATTTTATTTTTATCAGTCGCGGTAACAACGCAGTTATACGATCAAGAAAATCGTATAAACACTATTAAAATTGCTGAACGTGAAGTCCACGTTATAGAAAACAGCCTTTATAGATATACAAATCTTAGTATTATTGCAGTGCAGAGCCTAGCAAGTCAGGTACAGTCATCTCCCATGCTAAGCCAGCAAGATTTTTATTCTTATGCTAGCCAGTTACTAACTCAGCACGCATTTATTAACGCCTTATCGTGGAACGCAAAAATACCTCAAGATCAACGCGACGTCTTTGCCCAAGAAATATCAAACATTTATCATTTAGATATTGATGTAGTTGGCGAACCTCTTGAAACTAGTGATCCCCTTGTTATAGTAAAATACATAGCTCCTTTTAATGGTAATCAAAAAGCTATTGGCTTTAATGTATTTTCAAACCCTGATCGAAAAAGCTCTCTGCTTAACCCCGCTATAAAGTACATGCCAGTAGGAACTAAAATAATTCAGTTGGTGCAAACCAAACAACCTAAACCAGCCTATTTATTATTTGCCCCTGTGTACTCCCAGCATAGTGATGAAAAAACAATTAAAGGCTATGCCACTGGTGTATTTTTAGTGCGTAGTATTATTGAGCAGGCAATTTCTAAAGAACAGTCTGATATGTTTTCGATTGGTATATACGAAGATACAAACACTCCGCCGTTTTATAGTAATTACTCTCAAAATGTTCAGCAAGCTAAAGGCAGCCGCTTAATGTCGTTTGATGTGGACTTTGCAGGGCAAAAATGGATTGTAAAACTAGCCCTTAAAGAAAGCTTTTTAACACAACATAATAGTCAACTAACTTTATTATTACTCATACTTCAAGTTGCCGTATGTTCTTTAATTTTAATGGTTTTACTGCTGTTTAATCAGCAACAAATCGCACTTACACGTCAAGTTGCAGAGCGTACTCACTCACTCGCACAAGCAAAGAAGCAGTCCGATTTAGCTAATCAGGCTAAAAGCCAATTTTTAGCGAATATGAGCCACGAAATACGAACACCATTAAACGCCGTTATTGGTTTTTCTTCACTTGCTAGAGAAACAGACAATGCAAGTACACTCATTGGCTATTTAGATAAAATAAACTCAGCATCTAAAAGCTTATTAAACTTAATTAATGACATTCTTGATATATCAAAAATAGAATCCCAAAAGTTAGTTATTGAATCTATTGCATTCGACTTAGGTGCTTTAATAACACGTATAAACAACATGTTTGAGCAAAGCGCAGTTAACAAAGGTATTAAATGGCAAGTTAATTCAAAGCTACCTGTTGATACCTGGTTTATTGGTGATCCTATGCGAATTGAGCAAATATTACTTAATTTATGTAGCAACGCGATTAAATTTACAAGCCAAGGCAGCGTTACTTTAAACATAGAAACAGAGTTTACTGCCGCCAATAAAGTACAGCTTGTTATAAACGTTAGTGATACCGGAATAGGTATAAAACCAACCCAGCATAAAAAATTATTTAACGCATTTACCCAAGCTGATAGCTCTACCTCAAGGCAGTTTGGCGGTACAGGACTTGGCTTAACCATAGCGAAAGAGCTAAGCCAATTAATGGGGGGAGAAATAGCCCTTAAAAGTGAAATAGATAAAGGCTCTACTTTTACATTTTCAATGCGATTAGAAACAACAGAGCCTAAAAAAGAACATGTTATTACATTTGATAATACTAATATTACTTCGCTAGACATTTTGGTCGCAGAAGACAACCCGGTAAATCAAATGGTTATTAAAGCGATGCTTGGCTCGTTAGGAATTGTGCCGTATATAGTAGAAAATGGGGAACTGGCCGTTGATATAGTTAAAAATCAGCATTTTGACTTAGTGCTTATGGATTGCCAAATGCCTGTAATGGATGGCTATAGAGCAACGGCACTGATCCGCCAGTTTAAGACTGAACAAGAGCTCCCGATTATTGCTTTAACTGCCGACGTTATGCCAGAGGATAAAGCACATGCACAAGCCGTTGGATTTAACCAGCATCTTGCAAAACCGCTTGAACTCATTAAGCTAACCGAGTGTCTTGTCCAATATGCAGAAGTTAATGAACAATAGCGGTTTAATTTTAAGAATAGTTTTGAGAGTCGCTTTTGGTTTTGTTTTAAGTGTTTTTTCGCATATTGCTGTCGCTCAAAACTGTATATCACAGGCGAGCGACTTTAAATTTATAACAAAAAGTAAGCAACAAGGCTTATTACGCTTTGAAAATGAGCACAACCACCAGCGCTTTAATTACCACGCCCTTTTACCATTTAACGATTACTTAGATTACGCGTATAAGCATATAAATAAAGCCAATCCACGTGCAAATATGCCATGCCCTGTTATTACACAAACGTATCAGCAATTAGTAACACAAGGTACGCGAAAACCTGACCCTACTATTGCAGATATTATTGCCCCTTTTGAGCTTACGCATCCAAACAGCAATAAAGTTGCGCTATTAATCCACGGGCTAACTGACTCCCCCTTTACGTATCACGATTTAGCACAAGTGTATTATCAGCAAGGCTATACTGTGCGTACTATTTTATTACCAGGACATGGAAGCGCCGCAAGTGCGTTACTCAATGTAGAGGTTAGCCAATGGCAACAAGTAATAAAATATGGGGTCGAACGCTCGGTGCAAGATTTTGATGAGGTGATACTCGCAGGTTACTCTACCGGCGCCGCGTTACTTATTGATTACGCAACCAAGCAAACTGTTTCACCTAAAATTAAAGCGCTTATGCTTTATTCGCCAGGCTCTGAGCCACATAATAAGTACGGCTGGATAGCAAAGTGGATTGATGCCATACCCTTTGTTAATTGGATAGATAAAGACGCCGATGTAGACTTTGCTAAGTATGAGTCATTTCCTTTAAATGCAGCTGCCGCTTCGTACGATGCAATGTCACTTGCAAGCATAAGTAGCTTGAACAAACGCCCTGCACTTAAATTACCTATTTTTAGTGTACTTAGCGATATTGATACCACGATAGATACGCGCGCCACGCTAAAATTATTGAGTGCATTACACCAAGGTAATTCAGTAAAATATAAGCTGCTCGATACTTTAGTACTTTATGGAAGCACTGATATTTTACCGCCAGACTTTGCTAGTGACTACACAGTAAATAATCCGCAATGCACAACACCACAGTGTAAAAAAGTTCATGGTATGTCGCATATTGCTGTTGTTAACTCACCGCAAAACCCACATTATGGAATTGACGCAACCTATCGTAATTGTGGCAGCTTTATTAACGACGAGTCCCTGTACAAAACATGTAAAACAACAAAAAATCCACAACTAGGAGAGCGTACAAGCGCAAACTTAAAACACCATCCGGCTTTACAACGCTTAACTTATAATCCTCATTTTACCGAGCTTAAAAAGCAAATTAGTACGTTTATTAAAAACGTAGAACAGCTTAGAACAACTACAAGGTAAGTAGTCATGGGAACGTTTTCGCACCAATGGTTTAGCAGTATTAATGAGATTGATCAGGCGCAGTGGCAACGTTTATTTGGTGATGAACCATTTACTCAACATGCTTTTTTATATGCCCTTGAACAAAGCCAATGCGTAACACAAAAAAGTGGTTGGCAGCCCCATCACCTCGCTATTTTTGAAAGTGATACGCTCATTGCACTTGCACCCGGGTATTTAAAAAGTCATTCATACGGCGAGTATGTATTTGACTGGGCATGGGCTGAGGCATACGAAAAACACGGTTTAGAATATTATCCCAAGTGGCTATCTGGCATTCCCTTTAGCCCTATTGAAGGCAAACGTATTGCTATCGAGCACGCTAACCCAAATGCGGTATATCAATATATTACAGAGCAACTTAGCATACACAGTGCTGAGCAAAAGTGGTCGGGGTGGCATGTTAATTTTTGCGACCAAGCTCAAGCTACATCATTAACTGAGCAACATGCCATGCTAAGAGTGGGTGTGCAATTTCAGTGGTTTAATAAAGGTTATGAATCCTTTGACGACTTTTTGCAAATGCTTAGCTCGCGTAAACGCAGGTCACTTAAAAAAGAACGAGCTAAAATAGCGCAACAAAATATTGATATTGAATGGCTGCAAGGCACACAAATTACGCCCGAGATAATGCAATTGTTTTGTGAGTTTTATCAGCGTACCTACTTAAAGCGTTCTGGTCATTTAGGCTATTTAAATATGGAGTTCTTTACGCTTTTACATGCCTTAATGGCTAATAACCTCGTTATTATGCTGGCCAAAAGAGACGACAGCGTGATTGCTGCAACACTTAGTTTAGTAGGTAAAAATACGCTTTATGGGCGTTACTGGGGAGCAAGTGAGGAAGTAGATTCGCTGCACTTTGAATTGTGTTATTACCAAGGTATTGAGTTTGCAATAAAGCATAAACTCAGCTGCTTTCATTCGGGAGCACAAGGTGAGCACAAAATAGCACGCGGATTTGAACCCGTACTTACCTACTCTGCTCACCATATTGTTGATAGCGATTTCAGTAATGCAATAAGCGACTACTTAAAGCGTGAACGCGGCCATATTGATATATATAAAGAGCAATGTAGCTCATTACTGCCGTTTAAAAACGAGTAACTGATTATTTGCAGGCATGGCAGTATCGCTAATAAGCGTAAGCCCTGCTTGCTTAGCTAGTTGTTCAACTGCTTCAAAATCTCTTATTCCACTTAACGGATCGCGCTCTGTTAAAAAGGCACTAAAGTCATCATTACTTGGGCTGGTAAATTCACCTTGGTACTTAAATGGCCCATAAATACACAACATACCGTCGTTATTTAAGTGACGTTTAACACCGTCAAAAAAACGTTCAACTAATTGCCAACTTACAATATGAAATGTGTTTGCTGTATAAATAGCGTCAACCTTATCTACAGGCCATTCATTATTTAAATCAAGCTCAAGTGGTGCATGTAAATTAGTTAAATTAGCTTCGCGGTGCCATAAATTAATCCCTTCGTGGTTTATAGCACGATCACTTGTATGCCATTGTAAATGTGGTAATTGCTCTGCAAAAAAAACACTATGCTGGCCGGTTCCTGAGCCAACTTCGAGTACTGTTTTAGTATTTTTTAATACGTCCTTTAATTGCTCTAAAATAGGGGTTTTATTGTTTTCACAGGCTTGTGAAAATGGCTTTGTCATTACTGTGCACCAAAATTGTAGATTAATGCACAACAGTAAAGCAAATTTAGCTTATTTTGTCGTGATGAAAAAAAGATAATTTTTAAACACTATAACTATCATATGGTTGAGCCGGCTCATTATGGTTGGTACGTAATATGCTTTTATATTGTTAACCCACTAAAGGGTTTAACTTATATTAAATTTCAAAGGATAAAATTATGCATATACCCCCTTATACCGCTGTAGACGCGGCCATTGCTATAACCGAAAAAACCACCGACGATCATAGTTACGCCGTTGATATGAGAGCTACAGTAATCGATTTACTTTCACACCCTAAACATAATCAACAGGCGATGACCAAACATGAAACAGATCAGATATTTATTCTTGGCTACAATTAATACTCAAATTAGTATCGCAAATAATTTTTATAATAACTGTTTACACTGAAACCGATTAAATGTAATGATAACTATTATCGTTAACTTGAGTCGGTTTTTTTATGTCTTCAAATTATGCCCAGCATCGTTACCATCAAGAACTCTCTTGTCATTGCTTAAGACCTGGCCTGCATGCACCCATGCTCGTTGCCGACTACATAGAAACCGCCCTTAACGTCGCCAAAAAATTTGAGCAACAACATAATCCCTTGCTTCAAGAGTTTTATCTTAGGCGCACACACCATGAAATTATGAACAAAATGTGCGACCCTCTTATACATAATGCTATTCGTAAACAATGTTTAGAGCAGCTATACAAACCATTATTAGCATTAAAACGGTTTTATAAGGTGCATAACAATACTGCACAATTTTTAATACTTGAGCGTGAAGCTCGTATTCTTAGTCACGAATTCAACCCTTTTTAAGGAGCACACTTATGAGCAACTTTAGAACAGAATCAGACAGCATGGGCGAGCTACAAGTACCTACTAATGCGCTCTATCAAGCGCAAACACAACGAGCAGTTAATAACTTTGCCATTAGTGGCTTATCTATGCCAAAGCAATTTATCACTGCACTGGCTTATATAAAACAAGCTGCTGCGCAAAGTAACTGTGAGCTTGGCCATTTAAGTAAAGACAAAGCAAATGCTATTGAGCAAGCTTGCCAAAGTATTATTGATGGCGAGCATGTTGAGCATTTCCCCGTTGATATTTTTCAAACCGGTTCGGGCACAAGCTCAAATATGAATGCCAACGAAGTTATTGCAACGCTTGCTAGCCGATTAGGCAGTGAAAGCATTCACCCTAATGATGATGTAAACATGGGGCAAAGCTCTAACGATGTGGTCCCTACTGCTATCGCACTCAGTAGCGCAATAAATGTAGTGTATGAATTACTTCCTTCGCTTGAAAACTTATCGCAAAGCCTAGAAAAGAAAAAAGCTGAGATAGGCCATATAGTTAAAACGGGCCGTACGCATTTAATGGATGCAATGCCTGTTACATTTGATCAAACACTAAGTGCATGGCAGTCACAAGTTAACCATGCCGCAGCAGGAATTAGACATAGCTTAGAGCGTGTATGCGAACTGGCACAAGGCGGTACAGCTGTTGGAACAGGAATAAATGCAGACCCTAAGTTTGCAGCCAAATTTGCAGAAAACCTGAGTGCCAATGTAGGCATTAGATTTACGCCTAGTAGTAACTTTTTTTATAACATCGGCTCACAAGACGCCATAGTAGCGCTTTCGGGGCAATTAAAAGTACTCGCTGTAGCACAAATGAAAATAGCGAACGACCTACGCTGGATGAACTCAGGACCACTTGCGGGCTTAGGCGAAATAGAGCTAGAAGCACTTCAACCGGGCTCGTCTATTATGCCTGGCAAGGTAAATCCGGTAATACCAGAAGCCGCAGCCATGGTAAGCGCACAAGTAATCGGTAACGACGCGACCATTACAGTAGCAGGGCAAGCGGGTAATTTTGAGCTAAACGTTATGCTGCCAGTCATTGCGTATAATATTTTGCAAAGCATAGAATTACTTGCCAATAGCGCACAAGCATTGGGCGATAAAGCCATTGCCAGCTTTAAAGTAAATCAGCCTAATATAGATAAAGCACTCGCTAAAAATCCAATTTTAGTGACTGCGCTCAATCCGGTGATCGGTTATGAAAAAGCAGCAAAAATAGCAAAGCAGGCTTATAAGGAAGCCCGCCCTATTATTGATGTAGCCGAACAAGAAACCGATTTACCACGCAATGAACTCGAAAAATTACTTAATCCCACCAAACTAACGCAGGGTGGACTTTAATAAACGATATTTTTCACGGCTTTAATTACTTGATAATATAGTTTTTATTGCCGTAAAAAATGCACCGTGTATGATAGTGATGAATATTTCATCACTATCAAGGTTTGTTATGCGTACCCCATTGTTAGCCATACTTTTACCACTTTGTTTAACTGCATGCTTAGATAAAACGCCAACTGAAACGCAGCAAGTAACAATAACCTCAGAAACTGAAGCGCCAAAGCAAGAGCTGCAAAAGCTAAAAGAAAACACTCAATTACAAGAAAATACAAAAAATAATGTAATTGCTGAAAGCGTTTCAATAGACGATTTAAAAAACGTTTCAATAGACGATATAAAAACAGCTAAAGCCGAATTAAATACGCTAATTACAGATAAGCAATGTGATACCAGCACCCAATGCAGAATAAGTGCAGTAGGCAGTCGCGCATGTGGTGGGCCAAGCAGCTTTATTGTGTACTCAACAAAATCAGCGTCTGAAAAACAAGTAGCAGCCCTTAGCGATAAAATTACTAAGCTTGAAAGTAACTATAATTCACAAAAAGGGATGATGAGCATTTGTCAGCATTTAACAACGCCAAGCACGCAGTGTGTTGAAAATAAATGTGTTAAACTTGAAGGTTCAGCGGTAAGTGCATTTTAAGGATAACGTTATGAGTTGTTTACCATCGACAATTAAACTATCAATTTTAAGCATTGCTAGCAGCATTTTATTACTAAGTGGTTGTGCTAGTACTTTGACGTCAAATGAGCAAAGTAAAAACTTGTCTGACTTAAACTATGATCTTAGTAACATGGTGAGTAATAACAGCTGCACCGCAAGTTTTCAGTGCAAAGTACTTGAAGTGGGCGCCCGCGCATGCGGCGGACCGAGTAAGTATGCTGTTTATTCAACGCTGAACACATCTCAAGAAGAAGCAGAACAGCTTGCTCAACAAATAACAAAACAAGAAAAAATACAAAATAAAGCACAAGGCTTAACCGATTGTTCACCAGTACTTGAAGTGCAGTCGCTGTGTATTAATCACCAATGCCAGTCGTTTGATATAAAATAAAAATGGTCGCGTATAATTTAATCTCAGCGTTAACCTAAATACGGAATTAACGCTGAAATTACAACAACCAGCACTACGCAAATACCCGCTTTTATAATGTACTTCATGGGCATTGTTTTAAGCACCCAATATGCATAAATAAAGCGTACAAAATAACTCGCCGCAGTACCAAACAACGCAAAAATAAGTAGATAAGCAATTAGAGTAATATTCATAATAATCTAGTGCAACTACTTAGTTTTTTTAGTGTGAGCAATTAGTAAGTCAGCTACTTGTTGTTTTACGGCTCGCTTATCATCACTTGGGACATCAAAGCGACTGGCTAGTTGCGCAATCTCGTCATCATTTAAATTAAACGATAAACGTTGACGCGTTTTTTTAGATTTTACATCTAAGCCAAGTATTTTACGGATCATATCTGATGGAGTTAACTCTTGGTCAATAGCTTGCTTTTTTATCAGCTTTTGAACTTCACTGCTTAGATCAAATGCCATTTGTGTGGCACGTACAGCTTGTTCCTGACGCAACCACTTGTCTTTAGCATCACTCACTTAGCATCTCCGGGAAACAAGTCTACAATGTCTGACATTGGGCGCGTCAGTGTTAGCGATACTTCGGTTTCGCCGCCATCCCAAATTTCGATATTTAAACCAAAGCCTTCATTATCTGATGCTAAGCAAATCATTTCACATGGTTCACCACCTTCTTGCTCATAGCGAGGCAATGTTTGGTTACGGTAATCTTTATTATGGAAATAACACACGTAAGGCGACTCGCTTTGTTGATAGCTTTTAGCTAGAAACTGCATAAAGCGCTCTGGTGTATTTTGCACTGTAATGTGGGTTAACGACTCTTCATCAAAAATACGCGCAAACTCATCAAGGCCAAATATCTCTTCAACTTCGTTGCGCTGAATTTTAATAGAGAAGTTAGCCCACTCTTCGCCGTCATCTTGCTCAATTTGTAAAAATACAACTTGCCCGCTATTTGTCTCGAGTACAAATTCAGTATCGCTACTGTGCTGATATTGGTAAGTCTGAATATCAGTAACACGTAGCGTTTCACCTTTTAACCATGCCGGATAAGCAAATGAGTCGATAACACTAAACATGTCGCCCTTTTTAAGCTCGCTCGGATGATTAAGCTGACGCTCTGGCTCTTTTTTAGATTTGAAAAAATTAAACATAGAAAGGCTGCCCTCTAAGCAAAAAAGGTAACTGAGCATAACTCGGTTACCTTTTTAAAGTATAAACGTAATGGTTAGCTATTTTGCTTCGCTTTGATGCGAGCTAAAATATCAGCGCTTTTTGGACTTGTGTCGCCAATGCCTGCTTCAGCCATTTTTGCTTTTAAGTCATCGCCATTTACGTCTGACTCAAGTTGCTTTGCAGCACCTAGCTGGTCGCTACGATCTTGTTGACGCTGTTTAATGCGTTCAAGCGATTGACGAGCCGATGTCATAGACGAGCTGTTTGTATTAAGCGTGCTGTTAACAGCCATTGTTGCTTGCTGTACGCTTTCAGTGGTTTTAACCATTGTAAGCTGACGCTGATTCTCTTTAATCGATTTTTCAGCATCTTTAACTTGCTGCTTAAGCGCAACAATGTGATTGCTAAAACCAGATAATACTTGCTCGTTTTCGGTTTTTTCAGCTTCAAAGTCACCAATTTTTTCTGCAATTTCTAATGCCAGCGCCTCGTTGCCCTTTTCAAGAGCTTGGCCTGCATACGCTTCATGTTCCGCGATTGATGCATCTACAGCGCTAATTTTACGCTTAGTTTGCATTTCTTTAGCCATTACTTCTGTAAGGCTTTTTTTAGCGCGGTGAAGTGCATTTTGCGCATCTGCAATTTCTTGCTCAAAAATACGGATACCATTTTTGTCTACAATTGCTTCGCCTGCTTCACGAGCGCCGCCACGTACTGCTGTAAATAATTTTTTTAAAATACTCATAATCTTAACTCCACTAACTGGCTATTAATCGTTTAAATACAAGGTCACGGCTTCTAGTGCATCGATAGCGTTATCGGCTAATGTCACTAGTTCGTGGGTAACGTCATCTAATGATGAATTTACCGACAGTGCACCAAAAATCGCGTATTTGTTATCGATTTTAGCAAATGCACTCAGCGGAATTGGCACGTTTAAACGTAGTAATGTTTCGTTTAACTCGTTGCGTAATTCACTCTTAACTTCATCTTCGTCAAACAAGTAGCTAATACATAACAACTGCTCTTGCGTTTGTGTAACAAAAATTGGAAGTTCATCATTTCCATCAACAATGACTTGTAAAACATCTTGCTCGCCAGGGTTGGCAATCAAGAAAGACTCAAAGTTAGCGCCTTCAGTTTCAAAAGAAGCTAATTTTATTGAAAGTTCATTTAATTCCATGTCTCTGCCTTTTGTCGTTTGACATATTATGTCTGAGTTAAGATTCTCACGGCCGACATATTATGTCAACCATGTTTTGTTAGTTTTTATACAATTCGCTTTCTATTTGCCATGCAGTGCGGTAGTAATCATACAACTGACCAGATCCTAACCTATTGACCTCAATACTTTTAACTTGTTCAAAGTAGTGGTTAGGAAATACAAAACTTGCCAATAAATATTCTTTACTAATCCACCTTGATGGCACAGGCATAGCTGTCGCATCATTAATACGGCCACTGGCCGATTGACCCATTTTAGTGGCTATCGTCCAGCCCCACTGCCCAAACGAAGGTATGTTTTGCTGATACTGCTCAACATACTCAAACCCTGCGGCTTTAACTGTTTTAGCAATGCTTAAAAACGCTTTTTTAGCATGATAAGGTGAGGTTGATTGAACCGCCATTGCGCCATCGGGTGCTAATAACTGACGTACATGATTATAAAAGTAGTCACTGTACATCTTATTTAGATCAGGGTGATTTGGGTCCGGTAAATCAATTAAGATGGTGTCGAACTGCTTGGATTGATCAAGCAGTTTTTCAACTTCTAAAAATGCATCACCCACAATTATGTTGACTCGCGAGTCTTGCATCGATTTATTGTTTAGCTGTAGTAATCGCTTATTGATGTGCTCTGGCGGCGTAAAGTCACCGTCTTTATGACCAAATAAATTGAGAAGCTGCGCATCTAAATCTATTAGCGTTACTTCACTCACAGGCCATTTTAAAACATCTCTTAGAGCTAGCCCGTCACCACCACCAATTATTAATACACGGTCGTGTCTGTTAGAGGCAAGCATTGCAGGATAAACCAGCATTGAATGATATATTTGCTCATCAATACTTGAGAACTGCAAACGCCCATTTAAATACAAATCAGTAATAGGCTCTGGCTGATTTTTACTTAAGCGTTCGGTTAATACTACGTGCTGGTATTTGGTTGCTTGCGAATAAATTACTTTATCTTTGTATAAAACATTACTTAGATTGTTCATCCAGCTACTGCCAAATACTAAAATAAAGCCAAACAATGCCAACAGTACTATATGGCAAACTAAAAGTGCCTTAGCAAAGCGCACATGGGTATGGTAACGCCATAAAAAAGCAAGCCCTGCGATGATGTTAAATAACGCCGTCCACGCTGCAGCTTGCATTATAGGCATTGAGAGCATGATGCTTACCCAAATGGCGGCACCAATACCAGCACCAATATAATCGGCACCATAAATAGTCCCTGCGTTGTTTTCTAAAAACCGCCCGTACACATGTTGACGAATGCGCGCTATAAGCGGTATTTCCATACCAATAAATAAGCCCAGTATTAAACCAAAAACATAAGGTAGAAAACGTGACCACTCTTGTAGCTTTTGAAATACGTAACCATTAAGCACAACATCAGGGGGTAAATTAAAAATGCTCGAAAATAAATGAGGAAGAGAATAACTAACTGCTATTACACCCGCTATCGCTAAAATGCAGCCCATGCCAACCAAAGCAATAATGCTTTCTAGCCAAGCAAAAGCGGTAAATGCATCTTTAAACCAACGCGCTAAAAAAGCGCCTAAGCCCATTGCTACAATCATAGTACCGATCATGGCGTAAATAGCGCTTTCTACAGAGCCAAGTACACGGCCCGCATAATGAGACAGTAAGTATTCATAAATAAGGCCGCACCCAGCAAGCACGGCCATAACAGTAATTAGTAATATATCGTGCCCAAGTAAGCGAGACTTACTTGGGGGAGTGTTGGTTGATGACACTGATTATGCGCCTAGTAAGGTTGCCATAGTGATACCTACAGCAAATGATACTGCTGCAGAAATAGCTGCTACACCTACATTTTTTTGACGATTAACTTCATCTGAAATATCGCAACCAGATAAAATTATTTTAATTGTCACTAAGTGCAAAATAATAAATGCGACAAGGCTCACAACAGCGCTAATAGCCCAGTATAGTAAACTCGCATTAATGTTATCAGCAGCGTATGGCGCAACACCCGTTGCAGCTGTAATAGCTAATGCACTACCTATTAAAAATCCAGCGTAACGAATACCCACAGCTAAGTTACCATCAACAATTGCTTGTTGTAGGCAGTCGCCACTTTTGTTTGTACGCTTAAATAACTGCACTCGGTACTGGCTAACAAGTAGTAATACAACACTACCTATAATAAAGGCAGCAATTACAATTGGAAGACCATGCCAGCCATCAGTAGCCACCCATAAAAGTGCTGAGCGAATAACTATTGCAACGCTAACAACATGACCAAAATCAATTATTGAAGCTGTAACGTTACCTTTAACTATTTCGTCGTGCAGGCTTACTTTACGAAGCGCTACTTTATCTTGAAAAAAGTGACCCAACTTAATAAGTACAATTGCTAATGCGCCGTAAGCTAACATTTGCAGTGCTTCTTGTTGCAATGTTGCAGCAAAAGCACCACTACTTACACCTGTTAATACAATCGCCAGTGCCACTAAACCAGCGGCAAAGCTAATACCAAAAGCAAAGTTATCACGCTCTGTTATTTCATCATTTGCGTGTAAGTTTGAAACCCAACCTTTTATATATTTAAGGCTTACAAATAATAAAACAATAATTGCAAAATCAATCGCCAATGCTTGTAGCGACCACATAGTTATTCCATTAAATTCATACATATTATTCTAACTCCAACTTTATTCTTTTACTTACCACGGCTCACGCCACGAGAGGTTCTGCTACCGCTATCACGCACCGATCCTGAGCTATTGCTATAACTGCTCGAACGAGAATAACTACTGCGGCTTTTTGGTGGCGTATAACTACTACGGCTTAAACCGGATGCACCTGTTTTTTTACTCGCATAAGGGCTTGTAAACTGCTTACCTTGGCGTTGGTATGTTTGGCGCGTGCGTGTTTCTAGCGCGCTTTGGGTTTTAATTTGTTTAGGGCTTGAATAACGCGAACGGCCATAGTCATTGTAATAACTATACTTTCGGCGTTTGCTCCAACTACCATATTCAACACGGTCAAATACATCGCCTAAAATACGGTACATGCCGTACCATTGCCAAAAGCTAATACCATTACTATTTGTTTGCCAGTTACCATAGTTAGGGTTACCTACCATTTGGTTACCAACACCCTCACCTTCAGCTTGCTTACTAATTGCACCTACACGCGCTAAAGTGCCTTTGGACATATCAGCTAGCATATTAATAGGATCGGTTAACGCATCAGAAAATAGCGTAGGTTTAGACGCATCACGCAACAAATCAATGCTATGCAACGTATCTTCGTAAGGAGGAATTAAGTAAGTTCCTTTAATATCTTTAAGTCGCTGTGTTAAACCACTATAAAGTGCACCTTGGCGCGTTGCATCAAGGGTAATTACATCAACAACTTTTGTAAGCTCTGGTTGTTGTTTTTTAAGGAGCTCGCCATATTCTTTAAGTAATACAGCATTGCGCACATTCCCATTATCAAGCGCAGTACCAAGCTGTGACAGCTCTGTATCTGCTTTTTTAATAGACTCTTGAATTGTTTGTTGCAGCTGCTCTTCTTTAGATTGACAACCCATAAGCACTGCGAACAAACAAAACAGGCTTATAAGTTTCCAAGCTTTAATATTCGACATTCATGTCACCTGATTTACTAAATTAACTAAGGTAGTTTTACACAGGTCACTTATTAAACCAAGAATGAAATTGCAACAAAGTAAGTCAGTACAAAATTAAATAAACAGCTATATTTAGTATATGAATTTAAAAGCATTCTCAATGTTAGGCTTTTAGTGCTACAAAGGGCGTAATAAGTAGCTTTTTTGTAATTATGGATTGCCTGATTACACAATAATAACTAAAACATAATTAAATGACGGTTAAGGGTTAAATTTGATGCTTCATAGTATTCGATATAAATTTATTATAATAACAACGGTTTTAATTATATTTAGCGCAAATTTAGTTTTTTTCCTCGCGATTAATGAACACGAAGATTTATATCGCCAATCTGTTAAACAAAATTTAGATGCAATGTCTTCAAATATTTCCGATAGCTTATTACGTGTTATGTCTGAGCAAGTTGATTTGTTCTCTATAACCACCGAATTGCTCGGTTTTGATCGGTACGAACACATTAAGTTTGTTAATGTATTTGACGCTGACTGGCAATTAATCCAATCGTATGTCCACCCCAACTATTTAGAGCTTGAGAGCTTTAAGCCTGAACTTATAAGTATTCAACCAAAAAATTTACCTTATGCGGTTACAATAACCAATGAAGGACTAGTGGCCTTAAAGGCAATTGGGGAGGAGCAGTTTCCTATTGGATATTTGCTCATTGTGCAAGACTTTAAAAAGCCATTGAATGAAAGTAAAATTAGCCTTTTTTATAGTGCAGCTCCATTTGTTGTTGTAATTATTGCACTCACCATTATTATTTCATTTTGGATATATCAGCGTTTATTAAGCCCACTTTTAGCGCTCTCGAAGTTCACACAGAAAGTTGAAAAATCAACAAATTATAAGCTTCAATACCAAGTCACTGGTCATGATGAAGTATCTCAACTTGGTAACGACATTAATGCATTACTACAAACAATTGACTCCCAAGTTCAAACCAATCATAAACACACCGCACAACTTTTAGTACAAACGCATTCAATGGAGCGCCTCGCCAACTACGATATATTAACAGGTTTACCTAATCGCATGTTTTTTATGGACCTACTCAAACTCGAACTAGCTAGTAGTAAAAGTAACGACCGAGACGTTGCGATTATGTTCTTTGATGTTGATAGTTTTAAAGGCGTTAACGACACCCTAGGCCATGAAACCGGAGATATGCTTTTACAAGCTGTGGCTAAAAAAGTGAAAAGTTATCTGCGTAGTAACGACATAATTGCACGCTTAGGCGGTGATGAGTTTTTAATTATGCTACCTAATATCACTGAGCAATCTATTGTTATAGATATTGCCGAAAATATCATTGAGGGTATGAAAGAGCCATTCACTATAAATGAGTGGGACGTACCAGCGGGTATTAGTATTGGTATTGCAAGTGCCAAAGAAGCTGAATTTGATATAAATACATTTATCAGTAATGCCGATATTGCAATGTACACATCAAAAGAAAAAGGCAAAGGCGCATATACAATATTCCACCATAAAATGCTTGAAGATAACAAACGAAAAGCGCAAGTCGCTAACTTAATATCTCACGCAATAGCGCAAAATGAATTTGAGTTATTTTATCAGCTTAAAATGTCGAATACAGGCGAAACTCAGGGCTTAGAAGCCTTAATAAGATGGCAAAGCAAAGAGCTAGGTTTTGTTTCTCCTAGTGAGTTTATACCTATAGCGGAACAAGCAGGTAAAATAAAAGCGATTACCCAATGGGTGATCACACAAGTATTTAAAGATATGCAAATGCTAAAACAACTTATGGGGAATAATGTACTCGTCTCCATGAATCTTTCAAGCCATGACTTAAAAGATCATAACTTCATTCATACTGTAAAAAGTAAACTACTTGAACATAGCGTCGATATTTCAAATATTCAGTTTGAAATAACAGAATCAAGCTATTTAGAAAATTTTGAAAACGCGAATCAATTTTTTAATCAAGTAAAAGTTATGGGAGGCTCAATTGCATTAGATGACTTTGGCACAGGTTATTCTTCATTGAGTTACCTTACTAAAATTGAAATTGATACATTAAAAATAGATCGAATGTTTGTAAATCAATATGCAAGCTCAGCAAAAGACACTGCAGTATTACAAGCAATACTCGATTTAGGCCAACGCCTTGGTTTAAAAATATGTAGCGAAGGAATTGAAACAACCGACCAAGCTAACTACCTAGTATCAAATGGTAGTGATGAAATGCAGGGCTATTACTTTGCAAAACCAGTGTGCATTGCACAACTACCACACGCAATTGAACGAGCGAAAACATTATTTAAAGAACTAACAATAACTTCAAAATAACTCAGTGTAATTGATTTTTTACTAAGCAAACGGCTTACTTTTAATTTAGTGCAATTATGGTGAGCTCTTTAGGTATAGTAATTCCTGCTGGAAGGTAAGCTACTGAGTCTTCAACGGTTAGTAAGTACTCTATAACCTCTTCTGTAGACTCAAATTCAACAGGGGGCTTGCTGCGCCCCGTGAATCGCATTTGGGCCCAATAAGCTTGTATTCTAGATTCAGTAAGACCTACCATCCTAGTGTTAAAATTTATTCTAAGCGGATTGCCGACAAATAGGTTAACTGCTTTAAATTGTCTGCTCATAGCTCCGCCCATATAAATATGGCGAATTTGTTGCTTACTAAAAGATAAGTTTTTATCTGTGGTATTTACTACAATAATGACGTTCGAGGGGTTTGTATTTTCTGCATAAACTGAAATGCTAAAACCAAATAGGCTACTAGCGAATACAAAGAGCATCATTATTTTTTTAATGTTATTAATAGGTTTAAAAAATATCATTAAAACACCCAATCCAAACCAATAAGATAAAGATTAGTTTTTTTATCAAAATCAGAGTCATCAGGAGTAACGAAAAACGAGTCTTTTACATCGTCGCCTTCTAGGGTTGAAAACTCAGCTTTTAAGGCAAGGTTTGGCAACACATCCCAGCGTACACCAACCGTCCAACTCTTAATTGAGTCAGGCGTAGATTCATCAAAAATACGATTGTACCCATATGCAAGTTGATCTAAGTCGCTATTAATACCTAACGGAATTTCATTTTCAGCAGAACGAGTTTCTACGTCGCTATCTGCAAATGTTAAGTGGTAAGTAAAAGGAGCATGATTAACACCGGCAGTTAAATAATAGCTTTGAATTATAGGCACTATCCCTAAATCAGTTTTAATGCGGACCCATTCACCTCTAAAAAAATAATCTAAATTGTCGTAAATTACGCCGAATTGGTCTGCATGTGCCCTACCTTTTGTTTTTACCGAGCTGGCACTTTTTGTAAAATTAAGGCTATTAAGAACATTTTCTAGCTGTCTTATCTCATCAATATCAAGCTTGATATTCCCATTATAACGGGAAACTCTAAATTCTAAGTTTTCAATATTAATCTTACCAATGAACCCTAAAAGGTTATCAACTTCAAAGCCCGTTCTTAAGGCGCCTATCCCTATATCACCCGACTCTTCACCATAGTAACCTTCAAAGCTCAAATCAAAGTTTTCTGCACCAAATTTATAAACAGCATCTATGCCATTAAATGTTTTAAATAAATAAGTATCATAAACTTGTTGAGGTGGATTGATCCATGGGTACGCAAAACCAACATCCGAAAAGTCACTCATAGTAAAAAAAGGTGTGCGTAATTTTCCTAGTTTTATCTGAATATTATCAGTTGGCCTATATGTTAAATATAACCACTCTAACCCTGAGTTGTCAGAAGCTGTTGTGTTATTGCTTCTTAGCAAAACTTGGGCTGTTGCAGACCACTTATCATCAAATTGATACTCGCCTTGGAATCCAATTAAACTAGATGGAGAAAATTTAATACTGTCTTCATATCCCTTAAATTCGACATTTTTTTCGTCTAAGTAACCACCAATAACTCGAGCATAACCAGAAAATTCTAACTCATTAGAAAAAGCTGAAAAATGAGTAAGCATAGTGGTAAAAAGTAAGCACCAAGATATTTTATATCGCATCAGAGAAAATTAAATCCTTTGTTGAATTATGCAAAGTACAATGAAGATTAATTATGCTAACAAGGAAATAATTCACCAGTTCGAATAATCAATTATTTAATTATTTTAAGTAGCGCTCTTTACCGCGACCTAGGAATAATGATTATAGTCAATGAATTACATGTTGGCACAATATATGTGCTCTATAAGAGTATTAAGTACCTAGTTAACACTGTTTTCACCTCAATCCCATTCAGTATTATTGAGATAGAGCTTAACTATATTTATATAGATACTTATCAACTAAGTAGGGGATCAAACTGATTCTTAATTTATCTCGTTCACCGAGATTGAGTGCTTAATATAAGTGTTTGGTAGGATGTAAATTAGCTAAATTATAATGTGATATGTGAGTAATTCACCACATTTAACTTTTCTGCAGACGTAAAAAAGCCCGACTATTTCTAGTCGGGCTCTCTACAATTTGAAGCCTGGTAATGTCCTACTTTCACATAGCAAATGCTACACTATCATCGGCGCTGTTTCGTTTCACTACTGAGTTCGGCATGGGATCAGGTGGGTCCAAAACGCTATTGTCACCAAGCAAATTTGGGCGTTAATTCGTATTTCTACGCACTAACTGAATTTGGAAAATATCTGATAATATTTTTTAAGTCTTTCTTAAGTAATATCTACTTTAGTTATATTAACTTCTTCGCTTGTTTCACTATCACATAAAACGCGTTTGGCGTTGTATGGTTAAGCCTCACGGGTAATTAGTACAAGTTAGCTTAATGGCTCACACCACTTCCACATCTTGCCTATCAACGTTGTAGTCTTCAACGGCCCTTCAGAGAC